>NZ_JANGCA010000008.1:0-124769 GCF_024463855.1 Clostridium sp. DFI.1.208
CATGTATAAATACTGCTGTATAATGCAGACAAAGGGCGAAGCCTATTAAATCAGCTCCGCCCATATCGTTAATTCTTATGGTCTTATATCAGTTTCTTGAGTTTACACAAACTTTGAAACGCTCTCATTGGAATCTTTCTGAACATTTCAAAAATCTGTTTCAAATTTAAACACACTCCTTCAACTTTTTTTCAACATGATTCCTATTTTCTGTTGAATTTTACAAATTTATTTATTAGTATAAAAGAAAATTTTTTAATCCTTTGAAAATAGAGACTTGAATATTTTTATTTTTAGTTTTTGATAATAATACTGCTGCAAGGCCAATATGAAATAAATAAAGATGTAATGAATATTCACCAATTTTAATAGGTGGCCTAAACACTAAATATAGAAATAAATTGATACGACAGGTCCCAACCATAATTAAAATAATTTAGGTATTATATTATTTCGACCTTCTTTTAAAACTAAGCATAAGCAATAATCAGAAGAACTACACTGATTAATAATATTTTAAATTTATGATGCCTTATGTAATATAAAACTATATTTTATGAGCTGCTAGTCCCCCACCTGTTAAATAACACATCGCCTTCTTCCATTAAAAATCTGGTAATCATGTGCTTTTTGAAAGTAATATATTTCTATATTAAGGAAAACAATAAGCAAGTACCTATTTTCTATAGAAAGAAACATAAAAGCAATCAGTGTAAAAAAATGAAACATAATTTGAATTAAAAAAACAAGTTGAAGTACCGGCTATATAGCAATTAAATGAAATCCTAAACTGATATAGAAGACGTCGAAAAAAATTCACTTGCCACTGCTTTTGTTAAGGATACAACTAGAAAATTAGCTATAAAAACCATTAATAACCTGTGTAATTCGACATCGTCCTTGTAACAGCCGTCTTTTGAATTTTACTTAAAAAAATAATTTCCATATTCTAATAAAGACAGAGTATTGCTACTCCAATGGCACTAAAATTTCTTACAACACTTCTATTTAATCGCCACCATACATATAAATGCATCATCAACATATTGAAATATGAGAAAGTATAATCATAAGAATTGCAATACCTTTAGTTGCATTTGTATTTCCTTTTGACAAGAGTATGTCATATCTAAGGCAATTAGAAAATGCCTAACTTCCGATTATAACACACAAGAAAAAAAACAAAATAAATAAAGTATTTACTGTAAGCATTTATCTCTTCCCTTTCAAAATATTCTTTAGTTCTATTAAATTTTCTAAATAATAATTATCAATCATGAAATTTCGTTCAGATAACACATCTGTGATTATAGATCTGTTCACCAACATTTTCTGGATTTTAGGAATCAGATCACGATCAACACTTTTTAAATCAACAAGCCATTCTCTTGTTCCATATACAAACTCACACATTCCAATGCTTTTTTGACTATATGATAGAAAAATGGTTGGTATATTTTCATCTATTGCATTGATTGCGCAATGCATTCGTGCAGATACCACAAGATAACAGCTTTTCAGTTGTGATTTTAATCCTAAGAAACCTCCCTTACAATTTGCAAAATGAACATGGGTTTTATTTTGAGGCTTCATCAAATCTAATAAATGCTTCAAAAAATCAAAATCATTATCACCTTGATCACTGGATAAAACATGAGGAATAAGAAGAAGCTCTATTTTTGTTTCCTCATAAATGTTATCCAATAGATTAGCAAGCTTATTACAATTATTTTCTCCAAATTCTCCATAAATCTCACGCACCGATAACGGTGATAAATTTATACCTATGTACATTGGATTAACAATTGTTTTATCGTCTCCCTTAACCTGAAATGCAGGATCGGGAAAGAAATATGTGTTATTCAATCCTATTTTATTTAAATAATCAATAGAAATTTGTTCGCGACAGATAATCATTCTATATTTACTAAGATGCTTTCTATAGTACTCTATTGCTTTTTTATATTCGCCAAAAGGACCAACAGAGGCACCATAAACGATAACTTCCTTTCCCGCCTTGTTAACTCTATTACAGAAATCCACTAAAGGATTATAATAAGGATATGTTTTATTTTCTCTTAATACTTTAGGAATTGTATATATATCACCCCCAATAGAAAATATTATGTCTACACTATCTATGATTTCATTGTAATCAAAATAAAGGACACGTTCCTTACTACCTAAAATAGTACATAATTTATTAATTATTTTATCTTTAAAAGAACACCTTCTTTTTATTTCTCGTATCTCGATATCAATATCTTTTAGTGCATTCTTATCGAATTCATAATTATATGAAAAGTATACAATTTTAACATCTGTATACAATTCGTGAATAAGTTTAACTGCACCTCTCACAATAGCTTCACATCCGAAATTATATACACCATATATTCCATATAAGCCAATGATTAAATTAAATTTATTCATATTTACACCTTTTCAGTATTTGTGATGTGATACTCTCAGGACTAAAATATTCCACACACGAGTTATTTACTGATCCCCCACTTTTTTCAATCTCCTTGATAGCAAATTCTATATCTACAACATTATTTTTACAGAAAATATAACGGTTGAATTTTTTAAAATAGTTTTCTAAAACTGAAATCTCCGATTCACTTCCATCTAAAATAAACAAAATTTTCTTATTAGTTGCTGAATATTGATATATTTTTCCAGGGATTTGTCCTCCTTTTAAATTACACAAAAAGACAAGAACGTCTGTTTGTTGCTCTGCCTCAGAAAGATCTTTTAAACCTACACGTGGTTTGATTACAATATTTTTAGATGGTTCTAAAAATAAATCAGAATTACCATAAATTTTCACATTAATTTGTTGATTTTTAGCTGCTTCATAAAATGGTCTGAGATCTCTGCTAAATGAAAAATAGTCCCCATAATAACCAAATCTCAAATTTTTTGACTGTTTATAATCTAATTCCTCATTTTTATAATAATATGGAAGAGGGACCCACAACATCTTTTTTGAATATTCAGAATATAGTCTACTTTGATATTTCAGTGTTATTGGACTAACATAAACAATTTTATCAGCACTTGCTAAAAGTTTTTTCTCTTCTTTCATTATTTTCTTACTATTTTTCTTATTATATAAATCTAAAGACCAGGGATCCTCCCATATTTGAATAAATTTTTTACATTTTATTCTACCTTTTTGCTTTAAATTCATTCCTACATAATGACTAACATATGGTGTAGCTAAAGAAATCACATAATCATATTCATTCTCTGAGTAAAACTTGATTGCTCTTTTTGCCCATATAGAATACGTTCTTCCATATGCATTATAAAAATAAAGAAATGCCTTTTTGATTTTCTTTTCTCCTATATCTAATACACTATTTCTCTTTTTCAATTTCTGAATGGTAGATTGCGATGAATTATTATATAAAGGTGGATCAAAAGTATACCAGTTATCTACTTTCGGCATTTTAATAGATTTATCAATTTCACAGCCTAATTCACTCATTGATAGTACATCAACACTGTGCCTATTCCTTATACATCCTTCAATATATGCTATATGACAAAGGTTAGCAGATGTATTTATTTTCAAACACGATCCTACAATGAATAATAATCTCATATTTTATCAGTTCCTTTCATAATACTTTGAACTCTCATATAATATCCAAGAACAAACGCGATTAAAATAATACTAGCATTTGTAAAGCCTGATTCCACAAAACAGCTGATTATTAAATAAATAAATAAAGATATAGATGCTATAAAACAATCTGTATCACTCTTTGTATCCTGTATAATCAATTTAAGAATTTCATAAAGCCCAAGCATATAAAGTATCATTCCAACTAAACCATATTGTGCTATGATATATGGCCAATATGTATCAGCCATATACTTATATCCCTCTGATTTTATTAATCCTGATGTATTCTGAATTCCATATTTATAATATAAAGATGAATAGAATTCACCAGAAATTGAACTGCCAAAAGTACCAAATCCACTTCCTAAAGGAAAATAATCAAACATAATCTTAAATCCGACTATATATAGAGCTGGTCTTGCTGCCATGAGCCCCCAATCCCAATATGCTGTTATCTTATCTCTATTTATTATCAATCCAACTACTGCAATTAGTACCCCTGTCTTCAATAATCTGTTACTTGTTTTCTTTATTGAATGATGATTTATGAAATGATATTTCCCATTCACGACTATATATAAAATACTTACAGTTATGATATAGATAAATGCTTTTGCACGCATGCTAAAACATAATATTATCGTAGCCATACACAAATACAACCAATTTTTTTTTATTCCATCCCCTATTAAAATTGAAGAAACAGCAATAACTGAAGCGACCATAAATGTTGAATGAGAATACATAAACATGTAAGTTTTAATCACACCACGATACCCACTATCCATACCTATATTTGTGAATTGATTAATAATTGCAAAAATCATCAGAAAGATTAAATATATTCTTACAAATTTTAGAATTTTTTTAATTATTTTTTGAGATTTCTTCAAACTGATATACCTTTCTGCGTAAATGTAGACAATAAAAAACTTTAATAATGCGACAATATCTTTTATTATAGCAATTGGACTTTTTTGAATATCATAAATATAATTTCCTGCTAACCCAATAATTATTAGGAAAATCAAATATATATATATCCTCAAATAACTTTTTTTTTGTATGGGATACTTAACAAAATTTATGATCGTTAATATAAATAATATTATAGTGATTACTTCATCAAACCAACTTATGGAAGGAATAAATCTCTCTATGATATTCTCTGTTACTAAAAATATGAATAATATATACATATTAATTTCTCCTTACGAAATTATCTCCTGAAATCAAATCAATAAAAATATATTTAATATAGATAATAAAAATCAAGACAAAGCCATTAATAATACAATTACTATAAGTTTAGTATAATCGTATTTTAGATATTACTTATACATTTTTTAGACTCTTTGTCTTTATAATACAAGGATTACCATATACTAACGAATTATTAGGAATATCTTTCATAACTACCGTCCCAGCACCGATTGAAACATTATTTCCTATCTTTACTTCTCCAGCTATAACTGCATTAGCATAAATAGCAACATTATCGCCAATTATTGGTTTTGAAGTAATATCACCTGGTTTAACATTTTTTCCAATCGTAACTCCTTGATAAACAGAAAAGTTTTTACCAATCCGCACTGCATCTATTATTGTTCCATGACCATGATATATAGCGATTCCCTCATCTATATCGCCATATATTTCTAAATCCTTTTTTGTTTTGAATAAGATTCTAAAGATATATTTTTGACTTTTTTTACTCAATCTGTAGTATACAACATTTCTAAAACACAAATTTCTTAACAATAGAATATTTAATATCACGATAAATTTGTAATCATGATCTACATCATTTGAAATGAACCAATAATACTTTTTCATATCTTTTCGTATTATATTCTTGATACCTAATTGACGTATCATCAAATAGACTACTATCGTCCTAGTATAATTTATAAAGTACAATATATTCATTTTTTCCTTCCATCCTCTATTTCTCAAGTATATCTGCAATTCGCTTAGAAGCAAAGCCATCGCCATAGGGATTACTTGATCTAGTCATTTTTTCATACTCGTCTTTATTAGAAAGAAGATTACTAAATTCAGTGTAAATAGTTTCTTCTTTTGTACCTACGAGTTTTAATGTACCTGCAGCAATCCCTTCTGGTCTTTCCGTAGTATCTCGCATTACCAATACTGGTATACCAAGTGATGGGGCTTCTTCTTGTATACCACCTGAATCTGTTAAAATCAAATAGCTATGCCTTAAGAAATTGTGAAAATCTAGTACATCTAATGGTTCAATGATATGAATACGATCATCATTTCCTAAAATTTCATTTGCTGATTCTCTAATAATTGGGTTCATATGTATAGGGTATATTGCCTTAACATCCAGGTGTTCATCTAACACACGACGAATAGCTCTAAACATGTGGCGCATAGGTTCTCCAAGATTTTCACGACGATGGGCAGTAATCATAATCAATCGATAATCCTTTGCCCATTCTAATTCAGGATGATGATAATCACTGCGAATCGTTGTTTTTAAAGCATCAATTGCTGTATTACCAGTTACATATATTTCTTCTGTTTTTTTTCCTTCCTTAAGCAAATTTTGTTTTGAAAGTTCAGTAGGTGTGAAATTATACTGGCTGATTATGGATACAACTTGTCGATTGAATTCTTCTGGAAATGGACTATTTATATTATATGTTCGAAGTCCTGCTTCTACATGGCCTATAGGAATATGTAGATAGAAACAAGCTAATGCTGTAACAAATGTTGTAGAAGTATCACCATGTACTAATACAATATCTGGTTTTTCTTTATCTAATACTTTCTTTATTTTATTTAATATATCTGTAGTTATATCAAACAGGGTTTGACTTTTTCTCATTATGGAAAGATCATATTCAGGAATTATATCAAATACATTTAATACTTGATCAAGCATTTCTCGATGCTGACCGGTTACACAGACAATTGTTTTAAGAGATTTACGTGATTTAAGTTCATTTACGAGTGGGCACATTTTAATCGCTTCTGGTCGCGTACCAAATACCAACATTATTTTTTTAGTTATCATTGATGATTCTCCTTTTTCGTTAATAAAATTTTTCTTTCTAATTTTTTTACAGAGTCTTGTATATCAAATCCTTTTTCCGTAATTAATTCTGAATAATCCTTTCTTTCATAATCTTTACCTTTTTCAATGACAAAATCTGCCCATTTTTTTGGACTCTCAGATAGATTCATATAGAAGATATTACCTGTTATATTTACATCTTTTGTGATAGTATCAGAAAAAAAACACCTGAGACCTGCTGCTTGTGCCTCTACACCTACTACAGGTAACCCTTCATATAAAGAGGGAAATAAAAAAACATCAAACATTTGCATAAATTCACACACATTATTTCTTTCACCAACTAAAACTACAGAACTATCTAAATTTTTTTTCTTTATGTAGTCTTGAACCTCTTCTTCCAATTCACCAATTCCCAGAAGGAACAATTTACTATTTCTTTTCGTTTCATAAATTTTTTCAAAAATATCTATTAAAAATTTATGATTCTTCTGCTTTGAAAAACGACCAACATGTCCAATTATAAAATCAGATTCTACTTCATATTGTTTTCTTAATTTTTCTCTTGTTTGAACATTGAATTTATATTCTTCTATCTCTATCCCGTTTTTCATTAATAAGTATTCTTTCAATTTACAATGTTTCTCTGGAAACATCCACATCGCAGCTTCTTCTGAACAGGCAATCTTTATTTGTGCTATTTTACCTATTACCCTTCTTCCTAATTTATTAAGGATCTTTTTCAATTTTACATTGTCATCCTCCATTGAATTATGAGAATGAATTGCAATAGTTTTAATTCCAAGAAATTTACAAATTATTGGGTATTTAAAAACATCCCTTGGTTTGCTTAAACAGAAATATGCAATATCGTATTTGTTTTTTAGAAGTTTATATAGATTAAACAAATAAAAAAATTTTAATACTATTTTGTTATTTGGCTTTTTTTCTAATATAGGTACCCTATGACCTCCATATAATTCTAATTCTGAGTCAAAAAATTCTTTGTCTGCATATTTTGTTACCATTTGAGTATTTATTTTACTATGATCTAAGTATTTATAAATAGCTACTGATATACGCTCTATTCCACCACTTGTTAATCCGTATACTAGATAAAACATCTTTATCATATTTTTAACCTTCCATTTTTGTGTATACTTCTGTATACATTTTAATAAATTTCTTATATTCGTATTTATCCATAAAAGTTTCTTTAGCAGACAGTTCAAGTTTTTTCAGCTTAAACTTATTTGAATATAATTCAATTATCTTCCTTGACAATTCTTTAAAATCATCTTTTTCGAACAAAAGTCCATTTTCATTATCACTAATAACTTCATTATTCCCAAGTATATTTGATGCAATAATTGTTTTAGACATTGAAAAAGTTTCTATGGGGGTTAAAGGTAAACCTTCCCATCTTGATGATAAGACTACAAATTGCAATTGTCGAATTATATTTAAAATATTAGGTTGATATCCTAGAAAATAAATAGTATTCTCTAATTTTAAATGCTTTACCATATCTTCTAGCTTATTTCGCAATTCTCCATCGCCTATAATTAAACCACATATTTCTGGTACATCTTTTTTGACTTCTGCCATCGCTTTTATAAATATATCCATTCCCTTTTGCTCAGAGAGTCTACCAATTGACCCAATTATATATTTCCCTTGAGAAATAATTTTTTTAATAAATTCATTACTCTCCTTTTTATTAACTTTTACATCAATCGCATTATAAATGACACTAATATTTTTGATTTTATACTCTTCTTTAAGATTTTTTTTAACGCCATCTCCTACAGCTATTGTTTTTGCTTTGCAAAGAGCTATTCTCATTAATAAGCGTTTATCATGAAATACATTATGTGCTGTATAAATGTGTTTCAAATCTTTATTTAAAAATTGAAGGATGACACCATAAAATGCTGCCATTCTATGGTGTGTATGAATGATATTTATCTTATTTTTTCTTATAACTTTATTTAGAGTTGTCAGTGTTTGTAACATTAATAAAGGATTCTTTTTATCTATATCGGGTATTTTAAAATGTTCAATCTCTAATTTATATAGGTTGATCTCATGAATACCTCCACATGAGGCTACAAAATGATCAAAACCAACAACATCCTTACATAGCTGAAGCACAATTTTTTCTGCTCCACCCTGACCTATTGTTCTAGTTATATGAAGCACTTTCATGAACCAGACCTCCCTGTTTATTAAATTACCATAATAATTCTTCATCGTTTTAGCGATGTTTCATTCATATCCTGATTTGTGTCCCATTGATTATTTATAATTTTTTCTCTTTTATTACAGCCATTATAAATTTTAAATTGCCAATAAAATATCTTTTAAATAATCTTCTTGGTTCTTTCATAACCCTGAACAACCATTCAAGATTCAAATTCTGCATCCAAATTGGTGCACGTGGTATATGTCCAGATACTACATCAAATGCTCCACCAACTCCCATAAAAACTGATGTATTCCCTTTGTTTTGCAGATATTCAATAAGATATTCTTTAATAGGAGAGGTTATTCCAACAAAAACTATATCTGGTGTTACTTGTTTAATTTTATTAGATACGTTTTCCCATTCTGTTTCATTAAAATAACCATCATGTACCCCAACAATTTTTAATGATGGATATCTTGTCATAAGCACTTTGGCTGTTTTTTCTACAATTTCTTGTTTTGCTCCAAGCAAGTATATACTATAGCCTTTCTTTTCACTTAAACCAACTAAATCTTGCATAAGGTCTATTCCTGCTACGCGCTCTGGTAATGGTTTTCCTAAATACTTACTAGCCATTACAACAGAGGCACCATCAGCATTTATAACACCACAGCTATTAACAATTTCTTGTAATTTATTATTTTTATTACACTCATTCAATTTATCAGCATTTACACCCATTAAATGTAATGGTTCCTTCTGGATAATATACTTCTCAACAACATCTATTGTTTCGCTCACATTTAATACATCGATATTTATATTTAATATTGTGATTCTTGGTCTATCGCTAAATACCTTTTCTTGCTTAATAGTCAATACCTTGTTTAGCAAATCTGTCATCCTTTCTTGATTTAATTTTCTACCTTACGATCATACAATACTTTTATACTCTCTTTTATTGAGTTTATTGTATTCTTACTAGGATGCATCACATACAACGGCTGACTACCAAACGAATATGTAGGCAACATATCTCCCGTACCATCCGCACTGATACTTGTGACCTTCCATGTAGCCATATCATCAATCTGCATCTGAATCAGAGCTGTGATTTCATCCGTAGTCATATTCGTCTGAAACATTCCCTGTACTGCATTCATGATGCTTTCATAATTCCTGATGACATTTGACTTAGTGAATTTCTTCAACATTGCTTCAATTACCTGCTGCTGGTTCTCTCCACGATGGCGATCTCCGCTTTCATAAGCATAGCGCTCTCTGGCAAATCCCAACGCACATCTTCCATCTACATGCTGTGTGCCCTTTTTGATATTACATCCCTTGCCATGCAGTAGTTCCACATCCTGATCAGAATAAATATCAATTCCTCCTAATGCATCTACCATGGTCGTCAGCGTATCAAAATTCAGTCGCACATTGTAATTGATCTTGATATCAAACAATTTACTTAGTGTAGCCTGCGAAGTTTCCACCCCATACAACCCCGCATGTGTCAGCTTATCCATAGCACCTGTCTCACAGCTGCCATTTGGGCACTGCAACGGTACATAATAATCACGCGGTATAAATACCAATAACAATTCCTTCGTCTTTGGATTCACAGCCGCAAGCATATTGACATCACTTCGGCTTGTTTTCGATATGGAACCATTCGTATCAATACCTGAAATATACACGATGAATGAATCCTTTGTGATGTTGTTCGCTTTTAAGTTCTTCAATACTTCCTTACGATCCAGCGTATAGATAACCTTTGTTTCCTTCTCAAAACTGCCATCGATGATGTTGAATGCATCCCACATCCCTTCATTCATGATAATGGCATCGGTATTGCCTTCCAGCAATCCCTTCATTTCATCCTTGAATTCCTTATACTCGATTTTGGATATCTCATTTATAAATTGAGAGCTTAAACGATTCAACATGAAGTCCGTATTCTCACGATCAATTGTTTTCAATATACCAAACTGCTTTCCATCCAAATCTTTAATATCCTTATAGCTGCTGTCCTTTTTCACCAGTACAGAAATCTCTGTCGTCTTGATATCGCCGTTACTGACAGCCTTCACCGTTTCCTGTGCCTTATTTATGACCTTAACGTTCATAAACAGCATACAAACACAAAGGACGATGGAAAGAATACATCCTAGGATCTTTGTAACCCTGTTTGCTTTTTTTCCAAGGATACAATAGATAACCGCACCGATGATCAATAAGATTACAACAAGAATCGGTATATAATATTTCAATGGCAAAATATGGAACCGGTACAGACTCCATAACAAATATGCCGCTGCCAGAACCATTACGATCCAGCATATATGCTTCCCATACTTTTTAATATTTTCCATCTTTTCTCAGACTCCTCTCCAGCTCCTGCTGCTTCCAGGAATCCTTCAAATCCTTGACAAATTTAAAATAGGTAGAACGCTTGAAACCTAACCTCTCCCGATAATCCTCATGCTTCATTTCTTTTCGCATAATCTTTTTAATATTGGCTTCAAAATCGTCAGGCAGCGTGATTTTCGGTCGGCCGTAATCTCCTGTCCCATTCCTTTTTTTCTCTAAAGCTTTATGAATTCCTTCCATTTGTTTGTCATATATACTTTTACGTATAGTTGATTGCACGAATTCCGTTGTCTTCAAAATTTGCTCAATATCTACTATTGTTTCATTCAAAATTTTTAATTGAATATTATACTTTTTCAAAAATAAAAGCCGATTTTTAAAACAACTAGGCTCATCAGCTAAATAATTTATTTCATAAATATAGAGCTTGTCGTCGTGGCAGATTATATTTTTTAAATTTAGCCATTGCGCACAATCATTCACATCTATATAAATGCAGTCTTTAGAAATCTTAGGGTAATCTCTAACAAGTTTATCTTGAAGCTTTCTGTGAATATCTTCACCATTTAAGTATGAATAAAAATATTCCATAAAATCACCTCCTTCAAGTAAAGAACACAAAAAAAGGCATCCTTAGATTCCTTTTTTAATTAAAAATTATTTTAACTATTTATTTCTCCATGTAAAGAAAAAGCAGCTAGAAATGAAGAAATCATCAATTCTAAACATTTAGCAGTTACATCACGATACTTTAGTGTATATAAAAGTAAATTTTCAAATGTTTCAAAACTCTTAAGTTTTTCTGCATCATATATATTTACATCAAGCTCTGCAAGAATACCATTAATAATATACCCTGTTAAAAATTTTTCATTTAAATATGTCAATTTTTCTTTCATGTCACGAAGAGTCTGATAATCCTCGTCACTCATATTTACTTGTAGCGGCTTGCACTTAAGAAGCCAATAACTCATATATCCGTAAACTTTCGAAACATTAGTTTTATATATTTGGTGAAAGTCTTTTAAACGCTTTGTATCAACATAGTAACTCGTCACAGCTTCCTCTAAAGCAAAATTATTTATACTTATACAATTTGCGATTCTTTCATCCTCAAAAGTAGATATAAACCTTCTGTAATATTGTACGAGCGATTTAAATCGTTCTTCAATCGTATTAATTTCAAATGCATCTTGAATGTATTCGTTGAATTTATCTGACTTATTTATATTGATTGGATTTATAAGCTCTTTCATAAATTGTGAAGGAGCAAATCTGGATTTATATAATTCAAGTACTCCCCTCTCCACTTTGCTATTATAATCCAATCCAGTATTTGGACAAGTCTCAACGACCATGTCACCGTTTTTCAAGCTTTTGATAAACAACTCTATTGCTTTTTCATCATCTGTTCTCATGTTAGTTAGTGTCCCCCCCTATTTCATTAATATGTATGTGATTTAGTTTTGATACCATATTATCATTCCTCTCCATTTCTTTAAGATAAGTGAAGACCACGAGAACACCATAACAGAGTAAAAGCCTCATGTGCTATATACAATTAACAAAGTACCTAAACGTTCTCAATTTTAACATGAAATCTTTATTTTCACTTTTTCTATTCTGTTCTAGTATACCATCATAATATATTTATGTAAACGCTTCCGATAACATTTTTTTAATGAAAAGTCAATACTAGGAATTTGCAGCCAAAGTAAAAATATGTGCTTTTATCATAACAGATTATTCATACTATTGAAATCGACTATGAGTAGTAACAATACTATTTACAATTCTTTTGAAGCTAGAGAAATCTCAATATATTTGAGGAAAGCTATATACTCTGCTGTAGTATCTTTTGAAAATGTTTACTTAACTTATATCACATATACGAGGACTTGGCAGTACCTGGATTTTACTTAATTAAATGCTATCCATATATCTTCCCCATCAATGGGATCCTTTAAAACCTTATTTAACTCCTTTAAATGATTTTGAACAGCTACCTTTTCGTTTGCCGTATCATATTTGCTTAACAGATAGTATAAACGATAAAATTCTATATATTTAAGAAAAACTAGTCTATTTGTAACATTGAGATTAGTAAAAATATCCTTTACTTCCTTGATTTCTTTATCATTGAGTTCAGGGATGAGATCTATTGCAAAGTTCAAATAAACATATTGCAGCAAATCTGTGGATAGTGGAACTTTATCGCCAGCATACCCATTATCATCATGAAACTTTTGAAAAACTTCTTTTGCAGGCATTACCTTCATATATAAATAGTTTTTTACATCTATAAGCAAAGAATTTTCAGTTATATCATGCTGTTCCTCTAATTTTTTTAATATGAATTTTAATTTCATATCATTGGATCCATAGTTTTTTATAACGTCGAACAACATTTGAAGATACATCTTTGATAGCGACTGCACTCCACTGAATTCAGAAATAATATCTAACATTTGTTCATGAAAATCACTGTCCTTATATTGATTGTATAACTGTTGACAATACTCTCTTTTGAGATCAATTTCATTAAAATCACTTAATTCATATCGATCACGTAACATAATTGTATAAATAGGTAGAGGAGAATTTTGTAGATTTTCCTGCATTTTCTTAAATGCCACTTTAAAAGGTTCAGATTCTCCTGTCAACTGTGAAATTGCTATCCCGCTTAAGTGCATAATCGGTACACTATTAAATACTGCATCTAATATAGTTGGATTATTCTTTCTATTGTCTTCAAAATTCTGATCCTCAATAAAGAAACAAACAGTATTTATTTTCAAATCCCGAATAGTTTCTAATATGGGCTTCCGACTTTCATCAAAAGCAATGTCTTTAAAAATGAAAAAAAGTTTGCTTCGAAAATGATATCCTTTGATTATATTTATATAATCCTGTAACACCTTATCCAAAGCACTGTCACTTGTTAAGTCAATTATTTCTTCTGCCCTTTCGTTTTCCCCTTTAGCAAAACACTTTTCTAATTCCTTGTAAATAAATCTTCTTCTTCCACTTGCAATTTCTCCGCATACTACTAGGCATTTGTCATGTTGCTTTGCATGCACTACTATAGATTCAAATTCTTTTCCGTAGCCAAAATAAGGATACTCCTCCCCTTTTAGATAATCCTTTTGAAATGCTAGGAAATGAGGCATTTGGAATTTCTCATGTACGATATATGGAAATGATTGTATTTGCTTATAAGCTTCCGTTACTTTACTAATCTCGTCGTGTAAACATTCTGCTACAACGGAATCAATAATACTTTGATCAAGCTTACCGTTATATGTGTAAAGTTGTTGAACTATATCACTCACTTTTTTGGTGTTTTCAATAATATAATAGAGTTCATAAAGTGAAATATTTTCTGTATTAAGCCGTTTCATACTCCGCTTTTTATCCTTCTGAAACTCACAAGAAAAAGCAGCGAAATCTTCATTTTCTTTATAACGATTTAAGTTAGCTATGCTCAAGCTCTCTCACCTCTATTCTATCATCTGAAACCTCAAAACTTGGCGGTATCCTTAACTTCAATGATTGCTCGCATATAGACGTCACATAATCATTGTGTAATTCTTCTATAATCATTTTCTCCTGATCCGTAAACTCTCTTACAGCTATCATCAAATATATATTCAATAATCTTCTCTTATGGATCAGCATATCCAAAGAATTACGATCAAAAATCAACATATTCTTACGAATGAGAAGCTCTAATTTATCATCATCAAGTATCGTTCCCTTGAGGATCGTTATTTTATGATCATCACTTGAAAGATTAACAACAATTTCTCTGTAAAAATCAATTCTAATATCATTGTTTCTAAGCAATAAACCAATATTATCATAACTAAGCTTTTCATTCTTATCCAGGCCTAATTTATTGATACTTTGTGCTATTTTTGAATCTAAATAATTAGGATCATCCGTACCGCGTGGTTGATCAAACAGATCCAAGTAAGAATCGATATTAGATGGATAATTACCATTTTCTATGCATTTCAGACACCAGACTGCATTTATTTTAGTGTCATTGATTCTAATTCTGAATGGATGATTATACATTTGCAATACTTCATCAATTACAGAATCGTCCTGATTCTGGGAATGCTCCAATAGCCATACTACATAATCTTCATCGATTTTTTCAACATCTATACTTGATTTTATAAATTCATCATCATGATCCAATACAAAATTATAACTCTTTCGTACTTCCTGGTTATTTTTATTTTTATTGAAATTAGTTATCACAGATTCATTCTCTCTATACTCATCACCTAAAATACTTTGTAAAACTAGTTGTATATTAACTAAATTAGGCCCATAGTATGAATTCTCAATGATATATTTAAAAAACTCATATTCTGGCTGAGAAGCATCAGGTATATGTTTTATCTCATACAAAATATTTAATTCTTTCGTTAAAGCACATAATTTATCTAGATACACTGAAGCTAAATTTGGAAATATATGCTGCCAGCTTGTTGCAAATACAAATTGCAGTATTTGTTTACTTTCTTCTTTATAGGATTTTATTGAGGTCGTATCCAACTCCTTTAGGAAAGTCTCAAACAATTCTATTTTTTTGCTATCAAGTAATTCAAAATCCTCATTTTGCAAACTGTATTCTAATATATCCGAAAATATCTCTTTGCTGCTATCAGTTTTCACTAATCTATGAAAAATACTTATCAGTATGTTTTTGTCAGAGCATGAAGTTATTAAAGATTTAAAGACCATATTTGCAGATAGGTAAGGTATATCCTTATGCATATTCTTAATCATAACTTCTAAAATCTTCTCATTTCTGTTAGTATCTTTTCCCAAATCAATTTCTTTTGAAACTTTGAAAATAAGTTCTGGATGCCATAAATGAGTATCTACTATATTTTCCTCTTTAATGAAAGATATAAAATTGCTAGCGTTATGTATGCTATATGTCATTTTATCTGTTGCATTTTCTAAATTAAGCTCTTCTTCCCGACTCATTTTATAAAAGGCTTGATCACTCTCATCCAAAGTATCTATTTTTGCATACGTCATATACTCTAAATATTTCAGATTCAAATAACCTCTTTTGATAAACAATTCTAAAAGTTCATTTACTTCATGAAGTCTATCTCTCTCGACTTCATCACAGGTAAGAATAAATTGCAAAGCTGAAAAAGAAGGATTATGTATTCTTTCAAAACACAGTCCCTTGTTTTGAGAAAGTTGTTTATATTCTAAAGGATATTTAACTTTTAAAACGATTAAGCAAAAAATTAAGTTAATATCTATTTCTTCAGCATTCATATTTTTCAATTTTTCAGCTAAAAAAATTGAAAACTCATTCGCAATTTCATTAACCATTCGCATGTCCCAAATAGAATTACAAATATCTTTTACTAATTCCATATCCAATCTATTCAATAATTCATTAGGCATGTTTTGTGCCAAAGCTGAATTTAAACGCAAATATGAATTAGAGCTATTGGTTATCGGAATGATGGGTACAATGATGTCAAAGAATTTCAAACGGTCGCTATCAATAAACACGTCATCTCGAATTGCATAAATAAATCTGATTTTCCTATTTTTTACAGGAACACGCCGGAATATTTTTTTTAATGTATACCCAACTGGAAAAAAATGTCGTTTATAGTTATAGCTGTTTATTAAGAAATTTATTTCCTTCAAACCTGCCAATATATCCGTATTATCAAATCTATCCAAATCCTCGATAAATACAGTATCAATGTTATTGTACTTTAATAAATACATTAACTCATGCAAATACTTCCCCTCACTTATAGCACTAATATTGTCTTTTTCACTTTCCATTTCTATATTTATTTTATCAGCTTTAATACCAAATCTGATTTTAAGATAATATTTTCGAATCAAATACCAACAATATGTGATTGCAAGTATTGTCAAAATGACAATCAAAATAGCTTCTTCTTGCAAAACTTCGCTGTTCAGAGCATTAAGTAACCGCCCTGGCATGCGATCAATTGTAAAAACAGTTTGATCTGGCCATAACCATTTCCACAAATCAATGTAATAAATGAATATAATTGTCAGGATACTAAACTGAAAAAAATTCTTGACTAACTCAAATTTTGTTATTTCCTGCCAGTTCGTTGTCCGCAACACCTTTGTTTGCTTGAAATTAGACTGATAATATAATTGTCTTAAAATCTTAATCTCAATCATATCCAAACGAGATTTTGGCAAATCCTTTTTTAAGATTCCTTCATCTTTAAAATCTGCTAAAGATATAGAAAAATTATTTCCTATAAACGATTTAGAACGAATTGCTTTAATTAATGTACTTTTCCCTGAACCGTAAATACCGGATATGCCAATATTCAAAAAATTGTCATTTGAATAAATTTCCTCAAATGTTTCAATATACATATCATAACGACTTTGTGTTTCTATTGGTGTTAAAGCTTGCAAATTACTAGGGTCATATGCAAATTTAGTTAAATCCTTCTTCAGTGAAATAATAACAGTCCCCATAGTATTTTTATAATCATACTTAGATTTAGGATATCGCCAGCGTACAAATGCATAAAATAATATTTTAGGCATTTTTTTAGTCTTTTCACTTAAGGCTTTAAGATATGTCTTACCAATTGAATACCGTATATATTTCATAAGCTTTCCCCTTTATAAATGATCAAAAGTTAAAGTACTAATAAAAAATCCCCTTCATTTCTTTATTAGCTATAATTTCCGTAGTAGCTGTAATACGACTTCGATGTGATATCCACCTTCGACAATACACAACCTAATACATTCGCACCATTTCTCTGCAACATTATCAACGCATTTTTCGCCTCACGCTTATCCGTATCCATAGCAGAAACCACAAACAGCGTACCATCCACAATACTGGAAACCGGGATAGCATCCGCAACCGCATTCAACGGCGGGCAGTCTATGATGATGTAATCAAACATTCCCCGGAACTTCTCAATCAACTCTTTGAAGCGATCACTTGCCAGCATCTCCTGCGGATTCGGTACAGACTTTCCACTTGTTAATACATACAGCTTTCCTTCCGTACTGTTATCCTTAAACTTCTGAAAATAACCGCCGGTTTCCAAATCAACCTCCGACTTATCCTTCATCAGATTGCTGATGCCCTTCTTATTGGATACATTAAAAATCTTATGCTGGACCGGCTTACGCAAATCACAGTCAATCAACAGGACCTTCTCGTACTTTGCAATCGCCACAGTTGCCAGATTGCTCGCTACAGAACTTTTTCCTTCTGCCGGATTTGAACTTGTTACACAAATTACCTGAATTTCCTTATTGAAGGACGAATATTCAATATTTGTTCGCAGCTGACGATAAACCTCCATATTGTCAAACTGACTCTTTTTATGCTTCTTTGGATCACTCCGTTTTGGTGCTACCTTTCGTTCCATTCCATCATCTCCTCCTCATACGCTGAAACCAGGATTTTTTTCTTACCGTCATCATTTCCACATCTTCATCAGACAGGATATGCCGCGGATTGATTTTACAAAGCAGCTCAGCAGCTTGCTGCCCCGCCTCCTTTTCAATTTCCTGATAAACATCACTCAGCTTACAGATACGATTGCCCTGCGCACGATGTGCATCACTCGCCGCGGTATGTACAAGACCTTCTCTCAGCAACTGCCTTGCATTTTTCTGTATCTGACTGCCATGCATTCCCAAAAGACTCGTTCGATTCATCTGAATCACATAGCCGCTGTTCACCCATTCCTTTACTCTATGTACATCGACATCCTTATGAAAATACCGCTCCACATGCGCAATCATGGGAGTCAGTCCTCTGATTGACAATTCATACAGCTGTTCATCCGCATAGCTATTCTTTTCGATATCCTTGCGGACATCAAACTCACACAGTAGATAACGGCCTTCATTGATCGTGTTGTAATACTTTCCATCGATCATATCCAGATAACTATCATTCAGAAACATCTCACAACCGCTATAAATCGTGACGCCATATCCCTTTCCAAGCTCCTTCAGCTCACGGATTCGCTGATTCATTTCTCTTACATCCGCTTCCTTTTGAGCTCCGGGTATGAAATGCGGTGTTACCGCAAGCGTTACGATTCCATCCGCCTTGGCCTGCTGTAACGCCTTTTCTGCTTCTTCACGGCTATCAATACCATCATCGATATCCCATGCCATATGGCAATGCAGATCAATGAAGCTCATACACTAATCCTCCAGAAACGGAATCTCTGCCAGTACCGGTATTTCTAAATAAGATTCCGCATCTTCCTTCGTATGCAGCCGCTTATCCAGCAGAAACTGAACAGTCACAAAGCCACAGGACACCATAATACCAAGCAGTGCTCCGATCAACAGATTCATCTTTAAGCTCGGAGATACCGGTGTCTCATTCACCTGAGGGGCATCCAGAATCGTCATATTCTTGATATCCAGCTTATCCTTCATACTCTCAAAAAACAGATTCACCGTCGTATTTACGATATCCTTTGACATCTTCGCATCCTTCGTCCGCGCACTTACTGTAATGATTTCACTATCCGCTTCATTGCTGACGCTCAAGGAATTTTTAACCAATGCCTCATCCTCCAGCTTTAGCTTCTCCGTGACATCCTCCAGCAGGCTGTTCCCCTGGAGCATGAGGACATAGTTGTTTACCATTTTGGAATTGGCGGTCAGTGTATTGTAATCAATCGTTCCACTTTCCGTGATATTCGGCTTCAGATAAATCCTTGCCATGCTTTCATATTTCTTTGGAATCAAAAACTTCGTCACCAATAAGGAAATGACAATTGCAATCACTGTCACTGCGATGATAAAGGACATCTTTTTCTTCAACTGCCGCAGCAGTCTTCCCAGGTCTATTTCTATTTCTTCATTCTGTTCTATGCTCTTCTGTAAATCTTCCACTAATTTCTCTCCTTTGCTTTCTTCTTTTGAGGCGAGAATCTTACATAAAAAAGGATACACTCTCCCCTTCCCCCACCTGCAGTGTTGAATGGTTGACTGTATCCTGAACCTCTCCATAAAGTGCCTCAACAACTATTACTTCTGAGATTCGATCTTTTTCACTATTTCCAGAGAAACGTCCACCTGCATCTCCTGATCGTTCATGCAAACATTCAGGATAGCACGACGTTTATGTCTGTCAATTCGTATAATATTGCTCTCATAGCCCTTTAATGGACCTTCGGTAATGATGACCTCTCCGTCGAGAATTTCACCCTTTGATAATCGGACATTGTGCTCCTCGTCCATAAGACCTTCCAGATAAGCTCTTTCTTCTGAGCTCAAAGCACTGACATCATCCTCGTACTTCAGTTCCTTCAAAATACCACGGATCTGCGAGCGGTATTGAAGCAGCGCTTGTTGAAACCCGTTCGGAGTCAGCTCTGTTTCTACAAACAAATAGGAAGGAAACAACGGCTTCCTCACAATCACCCGCTTACCCTGTATGCGATGTATCACTTCCTTCAAAGGAGTGAATGCTTTTATACCAGCCTGTTGATTTAAAAGCTCCAATATCCTTTTTTCTCTGCCTCCCATCACATACAGTACATACCAAGGCTTCATCATCTTGCCCCATCCCCGCGAAATACGGTCTTGATCGTTTTGACAAGAATCGTCATATCCAGCTTCAGGCTCCAGTTTTTATAATAATACTCATCCATCTTCAAGCGATCCGAAAAGCTGATGTCGCTTCGTCCGTGCGTCTGCCACATGCCGGTCAGTCCGGGCTTACAGCCAATCACATAGTCATAATAAATACCCATATCCTTACGTTCCCCAGGAAGGTACGGTCTTGGTCCGGTCAGACTCATATCCCCCTTCAACACATTCAGGAACTGCGGAAATTCATCCAGACTCTTTCGCCGCAGAAATTCTCCTGCCTTTGTGATTCTGGGATCCTTCTTCAGCTTTTTATTCGTCTCATATTCTTCTTTAATTGCCGGATTCTTTTCCATAAGCTCATGCAGTATGCGCTCGGCATCCGGAATCATTGTCCGATATTTATACAAAACGAATTTCTTTCCGCCCTTCCCGATCCGCACCTGTTTGAAAAATATGGGATCATGATCATGATTTTTTCTGTTTGATCTCCACACATAGATCGTCAAGGGGATCAGCAGGATACATCCTGCAATACCGCCGAGAATATCGATGGTCCGCTTGACAACTTTATTGAAGGTCGATATCTTTCCCTTTGCCGTAGATACGAGCAGCTGCCCGTCAAAATCCTCGATCCTTGTATCGAAGGTCAAAATCTTAACAGACGGCATATAGCGAATCTTTCTGACAGTCCGCAGCTTCAGCAGGATGTCATCGAACTGTACATTTGTAAGATTCGTTGAGGCGATGACTGCGGAATTTATCTGCAGCCTGGAAACGGCCTGTTCCAGCTCACCTAACGCAAACACATCCTGTTTGACATCCTCCTCCACATCACCATCCTGTGTATCTATGTAGCCCTTCACCTTCATCAGCGCAAACCGGTTTGTCTTACAGACCTCTGCAAATGCAAGAGCCTGCTTCCCTGCACCGATAATCAGTACATTGTCCGCACAGCTGTTCCGAAACCAGATGCGCAGATATCTCTGTAAGAGGATACTGAAGCAAAGCATGATGCATGTAATAATTGCATTTATCAAAATACAATACATACTGAAATCCTGCATAGGATCAAGTAGCATGCTGACGATAAAAAAACAGATATGACTTTTTACAAGCAATTCAATTTCTTCCCAGATCAGCAGTGTCTTTGTCCGATAATGACCAAACAGATACTGGATGACAAAATACAAGACACAGATGCGCACTGTATAATCCCCTGGAAAATCAAAAAGAAAAGAAAGACTCCAAACAACAATTTCCTCCAGCAAACATGCTGTTATTCCTATTTTTTCCCTCATGTACTTACATTCATTAATGAATTCGCTACCCTCCCTTTTTATAAAATGGAATTTTAAATCTCAAAACGTATACCTTTCTGTCTATATACTTATAATTAACGAAACAGGTGATTTTATATGAAATCATCTGTTTTTTTACGTTTTCAAGTCTATATAAATATACTTTATAACACTATTCTCATTTCATTTAGTATATCTTGAAAGGTATACCTTTATAATCATAAAGGGTATACAAATGCTTAGCTCATTCCATTCTACACGTAGCTATTCTACTACAATAGGCCTTTACAATCAATGAATTTATGCAAAAAAGTTCGAATTATTAGATATTTATTTATTTTACAAAATAATCATTTATCACACATCGGTCATACCTAAAAATGTTAACGATTACAAAATATGAAAAAACGACAGCATTACTGATATCTGTAAGTGCTGTCGCAGTATTCTTATTTAAACGCCTTCTTAAACTTATCAAACGGAGACTCATGAGACTTCTTATTGCGAATTTTCTCATACAGCTCCTTTTCGTCACGTGTAATCTTGGTAGGTACTTCTACCTTGACCTCGACATACTGATCACCCTGACCACCGCGGGAAGAAGCAGACTTGACGCCCTTTCCCTTTAAACGGAACTGCTGTCCAAACTGTGTGCCCGCCGGAATCGTCAGCTCCACATCACCGTAAACGGTTGGAACATCCACCTTACATCCAAGAATGGCATCCACTGCACTAATCGGTACTGTGATACGGATATCGTTTCCATCACGTACAAACTGCTTGTGACGGCTTACCAGAATCTCGATATACAGATCACCGTTTGGTCCGCCATTCACACCGCGCTCTCCCTTATTTGGAACACGCACCTGCTGACCGGACTGAATACCTGCCGGAATCTTGATATCCAGCTTCACACGCTTATGCTCATAGCCCTTGCCATGACATTTCGGACACTTGTTCACAATCGTCTTACCCGTTCCGTTACAATCCGGACACACAGACTGACTCTGGAACACACCAAACGGCGTTCTCTGCTGCGTCGTTACCGTACCGGTACCATTACAATGCGGACAGGACTTGATATCGGACTTGCTCTTCGCACCGCTTCCCATACATTCATCGCACTGCTCATCCACCTCAATCGTAACTGTTTCCGTCTTTCCGAAAATAGCATCCATGAATTCGATACGCATCTGCATGAAGCGGTCATTGCCCTTTCGCGGTCCATTGCTTGCACGACGATTTCCACCGCCGCCAAAGCCGCCGCCGAAAAAGGAACCAAAGATATCTCCGAAATCCTCGAAACCGCCAAAGCCGCCGGCACCGCCGCCAAAGTTGGCACCGTCCATGCCTGCATGACCGAACTGATCATACGTTGCCTTCTTCTGCGGATCACTCAGCACCTCATATGCTTCGTTTACTTCCTTGAATGATTCCTCAGCCCCCGGATCCTTATTGACATCCGGGTGATACTTCTTCGCCATCTTCCGATAGGCTCTTTTTATTTCATCATCGCTGGCACCCTTGCTAAGTCCCAGGACCTCATAATAATCTCGTTTGCTCATGTGGATCACCCTCCTAACTTTCCAGACTGTATATGAACTGCTGTATGTCTGCATCACCGAAAATACGCACTCTCGGCAGCTGCAGCTTATCCATACCGGGTTCTATTTTACCATAATTTGTCGTAAAAGCCATATGCACACCTGCAGCTTTCATTATCTGCAGAGCACTTTCCGTAACATCGCCATACGGATAACAATACACATTGCCTCCGCCAAGGATGGAAAACGACTTTTCTGTGTCCGCGACACCCTCATCATGTCCCACACAGCGCAGTGCACCGCCATGACCGCCTTCACAGCCTCCGGTATGCATGCCATAGGAATGCGACTGCAGCTCCATGCCGTTCTGCTTCATTTCCTGAAAGCTTTTCGGCAGCTTGTCATCCTTTAAATGATCACCGATCAGGAAGAGTGTGGCACTGTAGCCATACTCCTTCAGCAGCGGATATGCATATTTATATATGGAAGCTGTCCCATCATCGATTGTAATGGAAACACTATTCCTCGGAAGCTGTACCCTGCCATCCAGAAAATTCTCCACATCCTGCATGCGCAGGGTCACATAGTTGTGCTCCTTCAGATACTTCAGCTGTGCTTCAAAGTCATTGACCTCCAGCCAGTTTCCATTTTTTGAGACCTCACCGTTTTCTCTGGAATAGAAATAGTGATACATGAAAACCGGAATTTGCTCTGCGATCGGCTCGCTGGTATTATCGGCATGCTGTGTGCCTGCTACTGCAGATTTTGGAATATACACAAGGGTATCTCCAATCTGAACACCATACCGCTTTTCATCCTTCACATAGATTGGATAGGCAGCTTTTCGTGATACCTCCGCGAGCTTGTTTCCCGCTTCATCCTCAAGGATATAGCGATCCTTGGTCACGATATTTTCATTAAACGGCAGATACACACTGGCCTTTTTGACACTGTTTTCTTCAGTTTGTTCGGGTACCACATGATCAGCCAGGATGTAGCAGTCATCCGTTTGCAGCCTGAAATAATTTTCCTTCATGTTTTGTGCGCTTCGCTGATCCAGCTGCAGCACTGTCCCCTTAAAGATGCGGCCGGTCTCTTTATATTCTCCATCCGTTTTCTCATACAGTGGTGTTTCCTTGTTCACACGCACGCTCTGTGCATAATGCGAGGAGACATCAACAGCAGTTTTTTGCTTCTGTATCGGATACATCCAGTAGACGAACAGCATCACACAACATACAAAACCTAGCGCAAGCACTAGGAATTGTAGTCGTTTCGTTTTCTTACTTCTTTTCTTCAAATTCAGCGTCTACGACGTTGTCATCGTTGTTTGTGTTGTTTGCACCTGCTCCTGCATTTGGATCCGCACTCTGCTGCTGATACATCTGAGCACTAGCTGCCTGTGCAGCCTTTTCCAGTGCCTCCAGTTTTTCCTTTACAGCATCCATGTCATTTTCATCCAGGGATTTCTGCAAATCATCACGCAGCTTCTGTGTTTCTTCCTTCTGCTTCGCATCAATCTTGTCACCGTTGTCAGCCAGCATGGAGTCAATCTGAGCAATGAAGCCCTCTGCACGGTTGCGCAGATCAATTTCTTCCTTGCGTTTTTCATCCTCAGCCTTGTGCTCCTCAGCCTCACGAACCATACGATCGATTTCCTCATCGCTCAGTCCGCTTGTGTTCTGAATCGTGATAGACTGTTCTTTACCGGTACCCTTATCCTTTGCGGATACGTGCACGATACCGTTTACGTCAATATCAAAGGTAACTTCAATCTGAGGCACACCACGGCGAGCCGGAGCGATACCATCCAGCTTGAACATACCAAGCTCCTTATTGTCATTTGCCATCGGACGCTCACCCTGCAGAACACGGATATCTACAGCAGGCTGGTTGTCCGCAGCAGTTGAGAATACCTGAGATTTGCTTGTCGGAATGGTTGTGTTACGAGGGATCAGTACGGTCATGACGCCGCCCATCGTCTCAATACCAAGGCTTAATGGTGTAACATCCAGCAGCAGAACATCCTTCACATCACCAGCGATAACACCACCCTGAATAGCAGCACCCATAGCAACTACTTCATCCGGGTTAACAGATTTGTTTGGTTCCTTGCCCAGAACGCTCTTAACAGCTTCCTGTACAGCAGGGATACGGGTAGATCCACCTACCAGTAGTACCTGGTGAATATCATTTTTTGTCAGACCGGCATCGCGCAGTGCGTTTCTTACCGGTTCCATTGTACGATCAACCAGAGATTTTGTCATTTCATCGAATTTTGCACGTGATAATGTAGCCTCAAAATGCAGAGGTCCATCTGCACCTGCAGAGATAAACGGCAGGGAAATCTGTGTCTGTACAACACCGCTCAGATCCTTCTTTGCTTTTTCTCCAGCCTCTTTCAAACGCTGCATAGCCATCGTATCCTTACGCAGGTCAACTCCGTTTTCCTTCTTGAAGGTATCTACCATCCAGTCAACGACAACGTTATCGAAGTCATCTCCACCCAAACGGGTATCTCCATTTGTAGACAGTACCTCAAAGGTTCCATCCGCAAGCTCCAGAATAGAAACGTCGAAGGTACCTCCACCTAAGTCATATACCAGAACCTTCTGTTCTTTTTCAGTTTTATCGATACCGTAAGCAAGTGCGGCAGCAGTCGGCTCGTTGATGATACGCTCTACTTCCAGTCCGGCAATCTTTCCGGCATCCTTGGTTGCCTGACGCTGTGCATCGTTGAAATAAGCCGGTACAGTAATAACCGCTTTTTCAACCTTTTCTCCAAGGTAATCCTCTGCATAGGATTTCAGATACTGCAGAATCATCGCGCTGACTTCCTGCGGCGTGTACTGCTTGCCTTCCAATTCAACCTTTTCATTCGTACCCATCAGACGCTTGATCGAGCTGATGGTGTTCTTGTTTGTAACAACCTGACGCTTTGCGGCATCACCGACGATACGTTCACCATTCTTGTATGCGACTACAGATGGTGTTGTACGGTTTCCTTCCGGATTTGTGATGACCTTGCATTCACCACCGTCCATAACGGACACACAGCTGTTTGTTGTTCCTAAGTCAATACCAATAATTTTACTCATAATCGTTATCCTCCTTTTATCTATTCGCTAACCTTTACAAGTGTTGCACGTAATACACGATCCTTCAGCATATATCCCTTTTGCAGGACCTCGATGACCATACCGCTTTCCACGCCATCCTTGGCCTCCTGCATCAGCGCCTGATGGTAATTTGGATCAAACGGCTTGTCCAGCGCTTCGATTTCCTTTACACCCTCCTGATTCAGGATGTGCACCAGCTGCTGGTAAATCATCTCAAAGCCCTTGGCGTAGTTTTTGATGTTTTGATCATCGACCTTGACATCCAGCGCACGCTCCAGGTTATCCAGAACCGGCAGAATTTCCATCGCAAAGCTTTGGATACGGTACTTGCGAACATTATCGCTTTCACTCTGCAGACGCTTCTTCAGATTTTCTGTATCCGCATACGCCTTGAAATAGGCATTTTTGTTTGCGGCTGCCTCTTCCTTCAGCTTTACGATTTCCTCTTCCAGTTCCTCAATTTTTTTCTTCTTACCGAATTTTGCGGATTTTTTATCTTCCTTTTCCGCATCCTTCGCATCCTTTTTTTCTGCCTTGGCAGCATCCTGCGCCGTCTTTGCTTCTTCGCTTTGCTCGGCAGTCTTTGCTTCCTCGTTTACAATTTCTTTTTCTTCCTGCATGATGACCTCCTTATCGATTTTCACTTCTGTATAAATCTTCGATTACTTTGCTCATATATTCCATAAGGGCAACGACACGGCTGTACTGCATGCGGGTAGGTCCCACGATCATCAGTTCCCCTTCTTCATCCTCGTTCAGCTTAAACTTACTGGATACCACGGCAACATTATTGACCTGAATCAATTCATTGTCTCCGCCGATTTCAATGGCGACATCGCCCTCATGATTGGCCAGCTGTCGAAACAAGCTGCTGTCCTCCAGCATTTTCATAAGCTCCTTCAGCTTTTCGATATCTGCAAATTCCGGCTGATACAGCATATTGCTTTGTCCGCTGCAGTATACATGGTCGGTTGCAAACCGCATGAACGCATTGACGAAGGCTTCAAACAGCACCTCGTGACGGGCAATATGACTGGCCAGCAGCGGCTCAATCTGCTGCATGCGCTCCACCACCTCATTGATTGGTGTGCCGCTCAGCTTGTCATTGAGCAGATTACAGCAGGTTTTGATATCCTCAACGCTCACGGCTGTATTGAAGTGGAATGTCTTGTTCTCCGTATGTCCGTGATCCGTGATGAAGACTGCAACCGCACTGGTGTCACTGAGTGGAAACAGCTGTATGTGCTGCAGCGTCTGATAACGGCTCTCCGGGCCTAAAACGACAGAGGTCAGCGAGGTCATCTGGGATAGAATATCACAGCTTTTCCTGACGATTTCATCCATCGAATAATGACGCTCCTGAAACACGGCCTGCAAAGAATGCTTGACACCGTCATCCAGCTCCCGCTCCATCAGATTTTCAACATAGAATCGATATCCACGGCTGCTGGGAATACGACCGCTGGAGGTATGTGTCTTCTCCAGCAGACCCAGATCCTCAAGCGCAGCCATCTCATTGCGGATGGTGGCACTTGAACAGTTGAAATCCAGCAGGTCCATCAGTTTTTTGGAACCGACAGGTTCGGCTGTCCGGGTGAACTCATCTACAATGGTTTTAAAGATCGCCGTCTGGCGTTTTGTAAGCATATGGTTCACTCCTTTCTAGCACTCAACCTCTATGTCTGCTAATAGTATATTCCAATATTTTAGCACTGTCAACCATTTAGTGCTAAAATCCATAAAAATTGTCCTTCATTTTTAAAAATATCTTAAAAAATGTGCTTTGCTTTGCTGGAATGTCAGAAAATGCACATGTTCACGCAAATGGATTGCCAAGTGCCCTCGCTTGCTATATACTTTTCCCAGGGCAAACCTGGCAACACACACATATACTATAAATATATAAGAAAAGAAAGAAGGAATGATCATATGAATTATATTCAATGGAATTACGAGGATGAGCTGCTTGCAGGTACTACGCTGCGCAACCCCTCCCTGCCGGAAAACAATAACATGGCACTGCACGCCTGCATGCGAAAAGAGGATGTTTTAAGCAACCGCGATGCCCTGTCACAAGCACTCCATATAGCGCCGTCACAATGGACCTTTGCCATGCAGACGCACTCCGATCACATCCACGAGGTAACCGCTGCTGACGCCGGCAGAGGCTATCAGGTCTATGAGGAGGGAATCGCGGATTGTGATGCACTTTATACAAAGGAAAGGAATATCGCAATCGGTGTCTTTCATGCAGACTGTGTACCGGTACTGCTGTATGATCCCTTTACCGGGATCATTGCCGCCATTCACAGCGGCTGGCAGGGTACCGTACAGGAAATCACACGCAAAACCGTAAGCCTGCTCATACAGAAGGAGCATGTTGATCCTGCACACCTGATGGCTTATATCGGCCCTGCTATCGCATATCGAAGCTTTGAAATCCAACAGGATGTCATCGATCGCATCCTTGCTATGAGCTTTGATACATCCGCTTATCTGACACTGCTGCCAAATGGCAGAGCAATCGCAGACAATAAGGGGCTGAATATGCAGATGCTGCTTAATCTCGGCGTTGCACGCGATCACATCACTGTGAATCCAAACGATACCTTTTTGAAAAACGATGCATTTTTCAGCTATCGAAGAGAGCCGGCATGCGGAAGGCATCTCAGCTTCATTCTACGTAAATAAAACCAGATAAAAAGGCGGAGTATTCTGACCCTGTTTCATTTGAACAGATGATCAATCCGCCTTTTTTTATTTCCGGATGCATTACGCGCATGCTCAGACACGTGTTTCCTCCATATGGATTTTGTCTGACAGCATGGCAATGAATTCCGAATTTGTAGGTTTGCTTCGTTCCATGGAAATCGTATAGCCGAAAATCTTATGTATCACATGCGCATTTCCGCGATTCCATGCCACCTCGATTGCATGCCGTATACCACGCTCCACACGGGAAGGCGTCGTCTGATACTCCAGCGCAATCTTCGGATATAATGTTTTGGTAACCTTACCAAGCAGATCCATATCACGATAGGTCTGCATAATTGCACAGCGTAGATACTGATACCCTTTCAGGTTTGCAGGAACCCCAAGCTCGTGCAGCAGCTCGGTAATCGTTCCCTCCAGATGCTGGTTCTGACTGCGTCCCAGCTTTTTCTGCAGCTCCTCATTCAATGAGTAATCCGGCTGATAATTCCTGATGAAATGAATCTTGCGAATCAGATCAGGAATCTCATAGGGTTTCATCATGATGTAGTCGACACAATAGCGGTTGAACTCAGAAAGAATCATTTCACTGAGATATGAGGATATGCAGATGATATGATCCACTTGCAGCCTTCTGCTGCGTATTTCCTCTAATACATAAAACCCATCTTTCTTTGGCAGGATCATGTCCAACACCAGAACATGTACATGTTTCCCCTCCAGCTGTCGGATACACTCCTCACCATCGCTTGTCATTCCGGCCAGTTCAAATTCCTCAACGGAAGAAATGGCCCTTTCTAAAGCAGATAACTGATTTTTATTCTCATCTACTAAAAAAATCAAGCTCTTCATCTTTCATTCCTCCAACTACCTAGGCAGGAACCATCATAAACCCTAAAGTATTTTTAGAGTCAAGTATTTATTAAAAATATTTAAGAAATTCATTAAATTATTTTATATCACTCTCTTGTAAGGGATCCATACCATATGACGCATCTGATAATGATGCTCCTCACAGGCGCTGTACAAGACCTGAGAAAGGATATCCCCATCGAGAATCAGATGATGCTCCTCCATGAACTGCTGAAGCTTTTCCTTTTCCTGCAGAATCGTATGCTGGGCATCTGCTTCAAAGCAATAGGCGAGTGCCGGACACTCTGCATACTGTCTTACCACAGTGTTCCTGCGAATACCGATAAAATCCCCAATCGTTTCGTACATGCAAAAGCCATAATCAAAGCGCTCCTGCCCATCTATAAAATCCTCTGCACAGATGCGGGCGCTGAGAAACTGAAGCTCACTGCTTTTCGACCATACCCTGAGCTCCTCATTCAGCGATGCATCATCAGCTAGAATAACGTCATCCTGCATATAGGAAATACGATAGAGGGCAGGCCGTGTCACAAACTGTATGGCATGCTGTGCACGCTCTGCCAGCGCAATGCATTCCAAAGAAAGATGAATGCTGTGAAGGCGAAGACTCATCGAAACGCTTTCCTGCAGCAGCTCCTTCTCCTTTTGTTCCATGAGCTCAAGAAACATATCATTTCCCCTGCTTTCAAACAAATCCATCAGCTCATAGAGAGTAAAGCCAAGCTTCTGATATTTCTGCATATTCAGAAGGTGGTTGATTTGTGAAGCATCGAAATAGCGGTAATTGGATGCACTGTCCTTATGTGGTACAATAAGGCCTTTTCGCTCGTAATACCGCAAGGCTTCCGTGCTGAGGCCCAGCAATCTGGCAGCCTCTCCGATTTTGTACATAAAAAAATCTCCTCCCTTTTCTATTCTTCACAAACAATTCTCTTTCCGAATCTGCATACGTATGCATATAGGTCTTTTCTATTTTAGTATACTTTTGTGCTGTACGCAACCCAATTCCCATCTTATTTGTAATTTTACAGAAAGAACTGATTGCTCCTGTATAAATTTTCATGCTATACTTAACATAACATTTCCCCGGGAGGATCCATTTTGAAAGGAAAAACATACTACAGCAGTCTCTACGATTCGCTTACATCCTTGATCATAACAAGGCGGCTTCCCTATGGGAGCCGTCTTCCATCCGCTAAGCAGCTATGCAGCACATACCAGGTAGGAATTCGTACCGTACAGGATGTCCTGCGCGATATGCGGGATGCCGGCTATATATCGCTGGAGGAACGCAAGCGTGCCCGTGTCATCTGGAAACCCTCACAGGCACATGATGAGCAGAGGGATTTCTATATTCTGCGCACCCACCGGCAGATGATCGACGTTCTGGAAAGCATGCGGCTGTGTCTTCCTCCGCTTTGCAGCGGACTTTGCGATCTGCTGCAGGAAAAGGACATCTGCCACCTGTACAAGATGCTAGCGGCACTGGAGGATAAGAATCTGGATAAACGCAGGCTGCTCATCCGCGATTTCAATGTATATCTGCTGCAGCGTTATCATAATGATATGATTCTCGATTTGTATCTGACAACCTTTTCCTATATTGAATATCCGCTGCTCTACCATACCGATCTGTTTTCCTCCTATCATGGATCTCTGAAGCACGATTATGAGCTGCTGCTTGCCGCATATACAGAAAAAAACCGCAGCTTTGTCTATGATTTTTATTATCACACGATCTGCTATACCATCCGGCGTATTCAGGAGCACGCAGCACAGATACAGCTTCCCAGCAATCACAGCATACAGGACGCAGAGCCCTTTTTCTGGCAGCCAAAGCATTCTCATGATTATGTATACACCCTAGTCTTTCGGGATATCATCCGCGGTATAGCCAGCAAAGCCTATGCCGATCAGCAGCTGCTTCCGCCAATCGAGCAGCTGTCCAAAACCTATCAGGTATCCTACGCAACGATCCGCAAGGTTTTAAAGCAGCTCAATGACATCGGGCTGGCAAAGACCTATAATGGTCTGGGAACCCGGATCCAGCTGAAAAAGGGGGTTGCTCAGGCACATCTTGAGGACAGCATGATGATTCGTGATGCAGTGAAATTCATAGGAGCTGTACAATTTATCACCGTTACGATTGCCCGCTGCTGTCTGGAATATTTTGATCAGCTGATCGTGCTTGCTCCGATTATGGAGGAGCGGATAAAGAAACGTCATTATGATGGTGTCGGTTTTCTTGATGCCCTGCTGGTTGTCCTTCCACACGCCAATCTGAAACAGATTTTACAGGAGTTTCGCACGATTCTGTCATGGGGCTTTTATTTCACCCTGCTGCAGCTGGATGAACAGCTGGTCGAGCGATATTACAAGCGCTGTGAGGAAGCAATCGGCTATCTGCTGAGACGGGATGCCGCCGGCTATTGCCGCTGTATACAACAGGTCTATGAGCAACTGTTTCACATTATCATACATTGTGCAAGGCGCATCGGTATCCGCCAATGTGATGCTATTCAGCTTCCTGACATCAACGCTCTTCCATTGCAGGAGTCAACACAGACTTACAGCGATCTGCCACCAACAGGCTGAAGAACAAACGGTGACATCGAACATTCGTTGATTGCCAAAATGTCGTGAAGTCCTACACAAATCCCCTGACACTTCAGCAGTACAAAGCAGTACAGGGATGGTGCGGCTCCTGCGCAATCGGATACGCTTCCCTGTGATAAGAAAAATCGGGTGCACGATAAGCTGGCAGAGAGGCTACAAGGTCCGTTTGATCATAGTAACATGGAAGAAGAAAATCGCCGCGAGTTTGCTTCACGCTCCATATTCATGAGCATACACGCAGGAAGCATTTCCAAATCCAAAGGAATTTGCACACGGAACAGAAACATCTAATCTACGGATCCATAAAACAAACAGCAGTAAAAAAACCTGCGTGAGACAGGCAAACATCAAACAATGACGTTAGATTCACAACCATTGCATGCAGGGAAAGCATTGACATAAGTAAAATCCACCGGTATCAAGTGCGGTGGATTTTTTTATTATATATGCCATGCAGGTTACAGGCTATCAGCACCCGTTTTACGCAGGAAGCAAAGACGAATCTCCTACCTCTGCTTCAGGCGGATTCCTGCGAATGATGGGTTGTATAGGCACGATCAAAGGTAACAACCAGATAATAATGATCACCCTTACACTCCCGAATCTTCTGTGCAAGTGCATCCAGAATCTGCTGGTTACTCATTTTGATATGGAAGGGCACAACAACATCGAAGATCATATTCGTATGTGTTTCCCCTGGAACGATACGGAAATCGTGCATGCTCAAATCTTCATCTATTTCCTTTACAACCGCAGCTGTCAGTGTTCGCAGTTCGTTGGTCAGCGGATCATCGATATTGATAGGGTCCATGTGGATAACCATCTCCAGTCCCATAGTATCCTGAAAATCACGTTCGATATTGTCAATCATATCATGAGATTTCAATATATCTTCCTTATAATCTACCTCAACATGCACAGATGCAAAGGTACGATGTGCACCATAATCATGAATCATGAGATCATGCATTCCCAGCACGCCGTCATAGCTGTTTATTTTCTCCTGAATCTGTTTCACCAGATCCTCATCCGGAGCTTGCCCCAGCAGCTCATCCAGTGCCGATTTGATGATGCCTCCACCCGCCATTAAGATAAAGATGGCAACAACAACGCCCATATAGCCGTCCAGATTAAAATGAATGATGGGAGAAAGCACCGTAGAAACCAGAACAGCGCCGGTCGCCATGACATCACTGATCGAATCTGCTGCTGTCGCTTCCATAATACTGGACTTCAAAAGCTTCCCGTATTTCTTATTGTAGCTGTACATCCACAGCTTAACGGAAATGGAAAACAGCAGAATGAGCACACTCAGCCAGCTGAAGGACACTGCCTCAGGCTGTAAAATTTTATGAAAGCTTGTGCGGATCAGCTCAAAGCCAAGCAGCAGAATAGCAACAGCAACAATCATGGATGCAATGCACTCATAGCGCGCGTGACCAAACGGATGCTTCTCATCCGCCGGCTTGCTGGACAGCTTAAAGCTGAGCAGAGAAATCACCGAGCTTCCCGCATCGGAAAGGTTGTTTACAGCGTCTGCTGTAATGGACACACTGTGAGCCAGCGTACCAGCCAGAAATTTAAACAGAAACAAAATCACATTGTTTGCAATTCCCACCGTGCTTGTAAGGTTTCCGTATGCCTTTCGCACTGCAGGATTTTCCAGCTCGTTATAGTTGTGTATCATTTTTTTTGCAAGATAAGTTATCATTGTATCACCCAATTCTTTTATGAATATCTAGTTTAACACATTTCGCCAAAATGGGAAAGATTTACATGAAAGTTTTCTTTTCATCATATAGTATATCGGTGATAACATGAAAAAATTCACAGGCTTTCTGCTTTTCGGTCTTCTTTTACTGACACTCGGCTTTGGAACCCTGACGCTGCAGAGTGCACAAAATGCACTTTCCATCTGGTTTGAGAAGCTGGTTCCCTCGATGTTTATATCTATGGTTCTGGTTCGCCTGCTATATAAGGAACATGCCTTTGACCATCTTCCCTCCTTTGGTCTTCCTGCTTTGCTGGGGATGGATAAGGGTGCGTGGAATCTGGTCCTATGCACGATGTTTCTCGGTTTCCCTACCGGCTCGCTTTTTGTGGATGAGGCGGTGCGGGATGGAACTCTTTCCCGTCACGATGCCTCACGACTGCTGTATTGCTGCTGCTTTCCGACACCGGGCTTTGTCATCATTTCCTGTGGTATCGTCTTTTTTAAATCTCTGCACATCGGGCTGCTGCTGTTTGTTCTCCAGCTGCTTAGCGGTCTGCTGTTGCTGCTGCTCACTCGCAAGCACACGATTCATACAATCCCCACGGCTGTTGCTTCTTCCCAGTCCTTTATGCGCCACCTCAGCAGTGCCATTACGGAAAGTGGAATCTCGCTCTATATGATCGGTGGGTATTTGATGCTTTTCACGAGTGTTACTGCCGTGCTCTTTTCCTTCCTTCCGGAATTACCTGCGCTTATCGTACGCAGTCTAGCGGAATTTTCCAGCGGCATCGTCCTAATCAATATCACACCCTTTTCCAACATCCAGAGAATGCTCCTCACCAGCTTCCTGCTTGGCTTTGCTGGCTTCTGTGTACATATGCAGATCATGAGTATGGTGGAGCAGGTGCCTCTTCGTTATCCCGTCTTTCTGCTTTTCCGGATTCTGCAGGGGCTGATTTCTGTTGCTTTGCTGATCCTTTGCGTGCAGTTTCTATAATCTTCCTGTATAATAATAGCAAAAGGAAGGTGATCGTATGAGGATTGCATGGATTGGCTGCGGCGTGATGGGAACCAGTATGCTGCTGCATCTGAAAAAGGGCGGACACACGATACGTGCCTATAACCGCACCTATGAGAAGGCTGTCCCCTTACTGGAACAGGGAATTCAGGTGGAGCGTACTCTACAGGCTTGTGTAAGGGATGCGGATGTCGTATGTACCATGGTTGGATATCCTACGGATGTAAAAGAAATTTATGAGGGGGATGACGGTATCTTTACGCATGCCAAAGAGCACGCCGTGCTGATAGATTTCACAACCTCCTCGCCTGCACTGGCAAAAAAGCTGTACACAGCAGCAAAGGCAAAGGGATTTGCTATGCTGGATGCACCGGTATCCGGCGGTGACAGCGGTGCAAAAGCCGCAGCCCTGTCAATAATGATCGGCGGGGATGAGAAAGTATTTGAACAAATGCGCCCGCTTTTCTTGCTGCTGGGAACAGGAATTCAGTATATGGGCGAAGCAGGAAGCGGACAGCATACCAAGGCGTGTAATCAAATCGCCGTGGCAGGAGCTGTGGCAGCTATGAGTGAAGCACTGGTATATGCAAGAGCGGTCGGGCTGGACGAACAGAAAATGCTTACCGCTATTGCCAAAGGAGCTGCCGGCAGCTGGCAGATCGACAATACCGCACCAAGAGTTCTTGCGGATGATTTTGCTCCCGGCTTTTACATCAAGCATTTTATTAAGGATATGCACATCGTTCAGCAGGAGATGGAACAGCAGGGCGTTCATCTGGATATGCTGGAGACGGTCTGCAAGATGTATGAAACACTTGCTGGCATGGGAGAAGAAAACAACGGCACGCAGGCACTGGTACATTATTATAAATGAATATGAAAGGGGCTGTGACACTTGGACTAACATCCGAATGTCACAGCTTTCTATATGTGGCTTTACAACCATATCGTCAGACAGACTTAAACTGAAACAGGGAATGTATATAGCTTCCTTGTACTTGCACGTATTTTCTCATATTGATCCATCTTCTCAGCCCTTTATCATCCTTTGCTGTTTTGATATGATCAATAACGCCTATTCTTCAAATCAAACGCCGATAAGCGTCATGAATCCAACAAATAACGATTGCATCCTGTCTACTATCCTTGTTATCAAACACTCTTTTTTTTCTTTTCCTAGCAATTCATCTTCAACATTATTTTTCTAATACATTTAAAGAAATGCTGATGATTGCTCAAACACTCGTTATATTCCGTCATTATCAACAAGGTTTGGGTGATGGGGCAATCTAGCCCCCCATTTCCTCTTGCTTCCTATAGGGAGGAGAAAGAGAGCCTATAAAATAACCATGCAACAGTTTGTCGAAAGATGATATCCTCACGTTTCGTAATTCAATCGCTGGTATCTCCTCATAAAATTAACACCTACCTCTAACTTCCTGAAAGCAGTTAGGAATATCTTTGTTTGGAAATAGATATCAATTCCCTGACAAATCTATCGCTTTCATTTATCCAAGGACTATGACCTGAATTTTCAAACCATATGATTTCTTTATGAGGAGCTTCTAAAACATTCAAATAGTTTTCTACTAAGGAAATCGGTGCATTGATATCATGCCTGCCAAGAAAAAAATAAATCGGTACATTGATTTTTGAATAATCTGTGCGTAAATCTATATCATATAATTGCGGGTATACATAATTAAATGTATTTACAATCCCTCGCAAGTAATTGATTTTATCAAGTATACTATATTCCGATGAAAAAATATCTCGAAATGTTTGATAGCCACTATTTTGAATTTTAGGATTGCTATTCATATATGAAGATAAATAATTTAAATATTCAGCACTTTTCCATGTAACATCAGAACCGTAATATGGAGGACGACCATTCTCTTTAAGTTTATTGATTTTATCGTTATCACCTTTTTCGGTTGCAATTTCAATAGCTTTGTCATAGTCTAAGTTTTCTGTTTCTAAAAAATCAACCATTTGTCCCGTTCCGATTACAGCATGGTAATAGTCCGGTGATTTTGATGCAAGAAATACTGCAAGTGCACTTCCCCAAGATTCACCTACAAGATATATCTTCTCATGATTGAATCGGTTGCGAAGATATTCTGTTAAAGCCAAACCATCTTCAATATAGGTATTCACAGTTAAGTTTTCGTTTCCAGCAGAATATGATTTACCAGAACCGGGCTGATCCCATACCACGACTACAAAATGCTTCTCCAATTCTGAAAGCTCATGCCGAACTGCCGCCATTTGTGAACCGCCCGGACCACCTGCCAAAAAAAGAAGAACGGGATTATTTTTGTTTTGTCCGCGAATACTTATCCACTCACTTCTGGCGTTTAAATCAACGCTTTCTAATGTCGCGATGCTGTTTTCCATCACGTTTCCATTTTCGTCTTTGATTTTGGGTGTACTTACCGTTAGCTGACTATATATCATAAGACCTCCCATCAATATAATCGTTACAATCAGTAACATGGTGTTTCTTTTTAAACGCACTTGACTTTTTGAAGATAAAGTTTTATTTCGCTTCTTTAATAACCAACGAATCCCCCATACAATCTCTGCCACGATAAGGAAAATCATGCAGATCAACAACCCTAAAAAGATAATTACTTGTATCATTTTTCTCACTCCTTAATTTTTTGACCGCTGTTCAACATCATCATAGCACAAAGTTGACCGCTGTTCAAGTTCATTGAATTGTGATATAATTTTTTTTAAAGGCGGTGATATTATGACAAAGAAAGACCTAATATTGGATACTATGCTGGAACTACTGTCGGAACAGAAGGGAGAAAGCTGTTCCGTCAGTGATATAGCAAAAAAAGCTGGAATAGCAAAGGGAGGAATGTATTATTATTTCAAGTCAAAAGAAGAAGTTTTTGACGCCTTAGTAGAACGAACTTATCAGACTATCATTGATGATTGCCAAAAAATTGCCTCAGCTACTGAAAAAAACGCTATTGAAAAATTGAAGCACGTATATATCCATTACCGAAGCTCTATCGTATCTTCGGATTTAGACGCATATCTTCATAAGCCTCAAAATGCAGGTATACATCAAAAATCTTTGGCTAAAATACTAACCAGTCTTTCACCAATCATTGCACAGATTATCGAGCAAGGGAATGAAGAAGGCGTATTCCATTGTAGGTATCCACTCGAATTAAGCGAAACTATTCTTTCTGTTTTTTGCTTTCTATTAGATCCTGGTATATTTACATGGACACCAGAGCAAATAGAGCGAAAGCTAACCATTCTCGTTTCTATACTTGAAAGCGAGTTGGGTGTTCCGAAAGGTTGTATAGATTTTTTGAGTAACAGTTACAGATAGATTTTAACAACAGGTTTGCAAAACTGACTTAAAATAACAGAAATACACCCCTGTTGTCAAATGTAATTTATTACACAAGCTTCCAGTTACTGTAGATTTCTTTTAATTTTACAGAGCGTTCTTTCCTAACTCACGTAGTGAAGCCTATATTCCTGTTATCTGTCAGTGACGATGCAGACATGAAAATAGCCTAGCTCTATTGCTGCTATTGGCTTCGTATAGCTGATAACCTCACTCGATTTTACTTCCTTCTCCATTTCAAAAACCGTGTAGGAGATATCCTTTATAGCTATGTGAAATTTTTTGGAGTTTGTAACAGCACAAATGGCTGTCATGCATAGAACGCCATGAGTGGAATTTCAGCAATCAAGCTGCACCCGCTTCATATCTAACCTCCTACTTTCAGGGTAAACAAAAAAACACGCTTGTTCTCTCTTTGAGATTGTGCGTGTTTTTCTATTTTCTTGCTAATCAGGTGCCGCAGCACCCTTTTGATGGGAGCCTTTTAGATGTTCAGCATGGTGCTTCCCTGTCCGCACAGTTCCTCGAAATCTCTGGTGAATGCATCCACTGCCAGAACGGCAGCATCCACCTTAATCAGACCTTCGATCACATCCGGAGCAATCGTACTTGCTCCCAGACCATACTTGGCAAGCTCCAGTACCTGCTGTGAATTTTTGAAGCTTGCTGCAATCACCTCAGTCTTCAAGCCGGCATGCTTCAGCATATCATGGATATCCTTGGCAACCTGTACTCCATTGTAGCCCAGATTATCAATACGGTTTACATACGGTGCCACATATGCAGCCCCTGCCATACCGGCAAGATAGCCCTGCATCTGGTTATAGATTGCCGTTCCGGTGATGTTTGCACCCTCTGCGTGCAGCAGCTTCATCGCCTTCAGCCCTTCTTTGACAACCGGAATTTTGATGTAGGTGTTCTTTCCCAGAACCTCCTGAATTTTGTGTGCTTCCACGACCATGTCCTCAGCGCTTGCACTTACAACCTGTACATGCAAATCGCCCTCGGCACCGATAAATTCCCGAATCTCCTTCAATACATCATATGGATTTCTTCCTGTTTTTTTCAAAATCGTAGGATTACAGGTAACTCCCGTAATCGGAAAATACTCATAAGCCTTTTTGATTTCCTGAATGTCTGCGTTGTCAATTAAAATCTTCATCTCTATGTCCTCCCTGATTTCTTTATTCTATAATCAGATTGCGGATACCCTGATCCCTTGCAATCCGATAGAATGACTCCATTGCTTCCTTTGTATATAGTTTCGGATTCTCATCAAAGCAATACTCCATATCCAGATATTCATACTTCGCCTTTGCCAGCGGATTATAATTAAGCAGCTCATAACGCACAGCTTCATAGCATCCATGCAGAAACTGCACAATGGCCGCAATATTTTCTCTGCGCGCCGTCATTTCGGGTATCAGCGGTGTGCGGATCGTCACACGATCGCGAATTTCCCTGCTGTGCAGCAGATAGCGGATATTTTCCAGAATCTGTGTATTCTCCACTCCAGTATAGGCTTTATGCACGGCACTGTCAAATACTTTCAAATCGGCATACACATGATCCAGATAAGGAAGCAGCTGCCGCAGCGTTTCCTGCGGGGCGAACAGGGATGACTCCATCGTCGTATGAATCCCCTCCGCCTTACATGCCTTCAGAATTTCCAGTGCAAAAGCAGGCTGTAGCAGCGGCTCTCCTCCGGATAGGGTAACCCCTCCGCCATAGCGGAAAAACGCGCTGTCTTTTTTTATTTCCCGCATGATATCCGCAACACGATAGCGTGAAGCATCATAGCGAAGCGCTCCTGTCGGACAGAGATCAAGCAGACCTTCCCAGTCCTCAGCAGCCTCACGCACAAGCTTTACACGTCCCTCCTGCATAGAAACGCCGCCATGAATGGCTGCTGCTGCACAGCTTCCACAATGCATACATTTCGATTCCATGTAGAGAAGCTGCGGAACCGGATGCAGCCCCTCCGGATTCTGACACCATGCGCAGCGCAGGGGACAGCCTTTAAGAAAGAGTGTTGTCCGGATTCCCTCTCCATCATGTGTCGCAAAGCGCTTGATGTCAAACACATAGCCACTAGATGCCTTCATAGCTCGTTCTGGCGATAATCTCATTTTGCAGCTCCTGCGCCAGCTCCACAAAATATGCCGTATATCCGGCAACGCGTACGGTTAAGGAAGCATACTGCTCAGGATGCTTCTGAGCAGCCAGCAAATCCTCCTTGCGCACGACATTAAACTGAATGTGCGGTATTTTCAAATCAACGAAGGTACGCAGAAAGCCTGCGAATTTATCTATGCCCTGTTCACTCTGAAAAAACTCCGGCAGAAATTTCATATTCAGCAGACCGCCATTGGTTGTACAGTCACAGGACAGACGGGATACTGATTTCAGGACGGCTGTAGGCCCATGCAAATCTCTTCCATAAACTGCGGACATACCACCATCCGCAAGCGGTGTACCAGCCAGTCTGCCATCTGCACTCGCACCGACATGCTCCCCCATCGGCACATGGGCGCTGACGGTATACATGCCGGTATGATACGGCCCCTTGCGATAATTGGTAAAACAGCGCAGCTTATCACGGAATGCCGATGCCCATTTCGCCCCCAGCGAGTCCACCCATTCCACATCATTGCCATACTTGTCCACCTTGTTCAAAAGACGCTGTCGCAGCATCTCATCCTGTGCAAAATTATGCTCCAGCGCATGCTGCAGAGCTTGCCTTGTTACGCTTTTCTTTTCATAGACCAAAGCCTTGATTGCAGCCAGAGAATCGGCTAGATTGGCAACCTGGATCATTTGTATACCGCTCAGATTATAATGAGCCCCTCCCCGGGTTACATCCAGCCCCTGCTCCATGCAGTCATCGATGACACTGGATAAAAACGGAGACGGCAGGATGTCGATATGTGCCTTTTCCACTTCTTCGCAGGCTGGAATCATCCGCTGCAGGAAATGATCGATCATGGCATCAAATGCACATTCCAGCTCCTCATAGCTTTCATACGTATCCAGACCACCCAGATCCGGCCCCAGCTGCTGTTTGGTAAGCAGGCAGCGACCATGATGCAGCGTCAGCTCCAGCACCTTGTTCAGATTGAACATTGCAGCATCGCTCCAGCCCAGATTATTCCCCTGCGTCGTCAGCTCAACGCAGCCAACGATGGCATAATCCATCGCATCCTGATGGGAAATACCCAGCTTTTCCAGCTCAGCTATAATCGCTTCATCATTGAAAAACTGCGGCATACCGCTTCCCTTTGCCACCACGCGAACAGCCTTCTTCAAAAGGGCAGCCCCGGTTCCCTTGTGCAGGCGCACAGACAGATTGGGCTGCGGCAGTCCGATGTGCTCCTGTGCCAGCAGAAACAGAAAGCTCAGCTCATTGCATACATCCTTCCCATTACCATCCTGTCCGCCGACCGCAATATTGAAGCCGATCGGAAAACCGGCAAAGTATTTCGCACTGTTTTTATTACGCAGATAGACAATCTGATTGAACTTCAGCCACAAGCACTCAATGATATCCAATGCTCGTTGCTCATCCAGACGTCCCAGCATTCGATCTTTCTTATAATACGGATACAGTATTTCATCCAGACGCCCCGGAGAGAAGCTGGAGGCATTGCTTTCCATATGCAGGACGACAAACAGTATCCACATGGACTGTACCGCCTCATGAAAGGTTTCAGCCGGCCGTTTGGACAGTGCCTTGCATACCGCCGCCGTCTCTTCCATATCCTGCTTCCATTCCGGATGGTGGCTCGCTTCCTTTATCAGCTCATCATGATAGCGCATCAGAAAGCGGCATACACCATCCATAACAAGACGAATGCTTTCGTAAAACGCGCGCTGCTCCTCTTTGCAATCCTGCAGATGGCGCTGTGCTTCCGCCTGAAGTCCGGCTGGCCCCTTTTCCAGCCACTCACGGACATTGGGACAGATATGTCCCTGTGCGTGATCCTTCTGGTTGATTTTTACGACTGTTGACAGAGAACTGATTTCCTCTCCATAGCGCTGCCGGAGTACATCCTCCAACGACCTGCCCTTCCAGTACGGCTTGATAACCTCACGGAATGTCTGCACATCCTCGGGACGCACAAGAAATTTATCCTGCGGACGGGTTGGCAGTGTTTCCAGCTCCTGGTCTACCCAGGAAATTCCACTTTCGGGAAAAACAACACCATAGCGCACACCCTTTGTCCGATTACCTACGATCAGCTCCTGCGGCTCAATACCGATTTCAAGCTCACATAGCGCATCATGAAGCGCATGTGCACGCTTTAAAATGACCGGCTCCTGTTCATGCTTCTGGTAGGCTCTGGTAATGATCATCGCCTGTTCCATACTCACATAACGCGGCTGAGACAGCATACGTTCCTTTAGAAGATCGATTCGAGCAGTTTTTTTCAGTTCCATTGCAGATACCTCCGTTTACATCTTCATTATAATATGCTTTTCCCCATTGTCAACTCTTTTCTTATTATTTCTTATTACTTTTTATTAAACAATAGAAAGAAATAAAAAAAGCCGGGATTTCATATCCTGACTATTCTGTAAGCTGTATACAAAGCTGCATGTTTTTCATCAGCTTCGCATTTTCCCTGTCCAGCTTCTTATCCGTAATGATCCCGGTGAATTCATCCACACCGGCATAGCGGTAATTGCCGATCTGCATAAACTTATCCGACTCACATACCATAAATGCCTGCTTACTGCTGGACAGAATGGCCCGCTTTGTCGCTCCGTCATTGGCCATATAGGTATATACACTGTTATCGTGTACGTCAATACCGACAACACCGAGAAAGGATATGTCAAATCGAAATTTCATTATCTGTTCCATTGCCAGACTCCCGACAAACCCGTCCCGACCATAATCAAACTCACCGCCGATGAATATCACAGGAAGGCTGCTGTCTGCCAGGATGGAAACAACCTCCAGCATATTGGTGACGATCGTTGCCTGCTTTTCCCGTTCCACCAGCTCTCTGGCTACCCGTATGTTGACGGTTGAGATATCCAGAAACACCACATCACCATCCTGAATCTGGTCCACAGCGGCTTTGGCGATGCCGCGCTTTTCCTCCTGATTCACATCCTTGCGCTGTGCAGCAATCTTTCGATGTATATTCTCGCGGATCAGTACTGCACCCCCATATGCCTTTTTCAGCAATCCCTTTGCCTCCAATGCACTGAGGTCCTTACGAATCAAATCCTCACTGACGGAAAACCGCTCACTGAGCTCCTTGACCTTTACCTTCCCATTGGCATGCAGCTCCTCCATAATAGCACTCTGCCGCTCCTCTACAAACATGTAATCAACCTCCTGTTTTCAACAGTATACCACAGTTTTTATGATTTCTTCGCATTTCATATGAAATTGTAATGCGCAGCATCATGCCCCTTTGCAGACATATCGCAAATACGGTATCCCTTACAGATGCACAAGAAGCATCCCGCTTCCCTGATTTTGAGCCGTTTGATTCTGCATGTGAAAATTCCTAAATCAGGATGGTCAGCTTTCCCCCCTCTTATTTTGTCAAAGTGAAAAAAAGAAGCACTCCTGTGCTCCTTATCTTCCATATGATTATGCTTCGATGTCAGTCTTCCATAAACCGTGCAGGTTGCAATACTCATATACATGCACCTTCCCCTTGTAATCACCAAGCGGGAAGACACCCTCCGGTTTTTCTCCAGGCTTCAGGTTTTTACGCATAACCTTATCTCCGGCCTCAACCAGAATCATCGTGATATAGTGCTCTGCCAGCATTGGGTGCTCCATGGAGCCAACCTTAACATGCAGATTTCCATCTGCGATTTCAGCAACCGGAACGTGCTTTTCCAGCGCACCGTCTGTTGTGTTTGCCTTTACTTCATCCATTGGCTTTCCGCAGCACATCACCGGAACGCCTTTGTCCTCGATCATTTCAACGATGTTGCCGCATACTGAGCATTTTAATAATTTCATGTTTATTTCCTCCTTATTTTATGTTATCTTCATAGTAGCAATTGCTGCTATGGATCATCCTTTACAACCAGTTCCTCCTGGCTCGATGCCAGTATAGCATGACCCATATAGGAAATTCTATTCATTTGACCAAAAATTTATGAGGTGATTTTATGAAAATCGAATTAAAAAACAATATCTTGCAATTACGCAGCATTTCCTGTGCGGATACGGATGCTGTTTTCGCATATTTCCATATTGCTAAAAAGAAACGCTATGAATACTATCAAAACAATCGTGTTTCCATAAACAACCGCATCATCCTACGCAACCATGAGCTGCAGAAGCAGGATACCGTACGCATCTCGCTGTGTATGGAGGAAGATACGGTAGCACCCTGGTACGAGGATTTGGAAATCCTCTTTGAGGATGAACTCTTCTGTATTGTAAACAAGCCTGCGAATCTTCTGGTACACAGTGACGGAATAGAGAATGTCCATACCGTTTACAATCTGGTAAAGGCACATTATCTCATGGAGGGACACAATACATGTGTCCGAGCGCTGCACCGTCTGGATTATGAAACCAGCGGTGCTCTGATTTTCTGCAAGATTCCCTTTTTACAGCCCCTGCTGGATGCAATGCTGAAAAGCAAGCAAATTTATCGCGAGTATGAGGCATTTGCACAGGGACACATGGCACAAAAGCAGTATACCATCACCCGGGGAATCGCCAGAGATCGACACGATGCGCGCAAAATGCGCATATCCAATCAAGGAAAGGCTGCCAGAACCGATGTGTTTGTAATCCGTAATTTTGCGGATTTCACATGGATTCGCTGTCGGCTATACACCGGGCGCACCCATCAGATCCGTGTCCATCTGGCCGCAATACAGCATCCCCTGCTCAGCGACCCGCTCTATGGGACGCGCGACAGCAGATGCCCGCGTCTTGCTTTGCATGCATGCCGGGTACTCATCCCACACCCCCTTTCCAACGACATGCTGCGCGTGGAATGCCCGCTGCCGCATGACCTGCGGCAGTTGCTGGATTAACACTTTCCTTATTTTAAAATACAGACCTTATTACGTCCGGCCAGCTTTGCCTTATAGACACTGCGGTCGGCTCTTTTTAATGCGTCCTGACAATCGTGATCACTCTTATAATAATACGCTGCACCGATGGACAATGTCACCTGCACGCGGTTCCCGTCAAAAACAAAATCCGAGCTTTCAATCAAACGGCGCAGACGTTCGATATACGCATAGATATTCTCCTTACTGATTCCGCTGCATATTAACAGAAATTCATCACCGCCCCAGCGAAACAGCATGTCACTGCTTCGGATTTCCTTTTCGATTTGTTCACAGACATGACGCAGAACATAGTCTCCCATATCGTGTCCATACCGATCGTTGACCTTCTTAAAATCATCCACATCGAAAAATATGATGGTATAGAAATCCTCCTGGTTCTGAAATTTCTGAAATGTGGATACCAGCGTCATATCCCCACTTCGCCGGTTAAAGCAGCCGATGAGCGGGTCCCTGCTGGCGCTTGTTTTCAGAAGCTCCTTTTCCGTTATATCGTTCATGGTACCAAGCACGACCTTAATATCGCCGTTTTTATCCGGCAGTCCCTTGAAATTTGTTTCAAAGATCAAATCGAGATTGGTTTGAATATTCTTCAGATGAATGACCGCATGCTCCGATAACGCCTTTCGCTCAATGCGCTCCAGCAATACCGGCAGCTGGTGAATCTGCAGCAGCTCATTCAGCTGCTCCACCGTATATGAACGCATGGGAAGCCCCAGCTTATCGCACAGAGATTGATTCGCGGAAAATTCTCTTTTTCCTACATCGTATTCCCATATATACATATTAGCCATACTCAGCAGAAGATCAAATTTCTCCTGCTCGTGCAAAACACGCTCAAGCCGCTCCTCCATCGTCCGTACAGACCTCGTGACACCGATGATATGCAGATTGTCATTGACCCAGTATGCATGAGCACCCACCTCATAAAACCGGATTTCGCCGCTCTTATTTTCCCGCTGATAGGAAAAAAACTCCTTCTCGCTTGTTCCCAGCATGATTCTGTGGACTGCTTCCTTAATTCGCTTATGGTCATCCGCATTGACGCCCTGCATAAGCATCCGAAAGGAATTGATGATGACATGACCGTTTGGACAGGTAATACGCACCATCTGTGTCAAGGGATCAAAATCCCATATATTTTTACAGGACAGCTTTAACAGTGTCCGGTACCTGTCATCCCTATTCTCCGACTTCTCTTCATTTTCCTGTGTTACCTGCCGCTCTTCCAGCTGTTTCAACAGAATGCGAACCTGATGGAGAAGAAATTGTTCCTGTTCGTCAAGCATCAGCCCCACCGACCTTTCTTGTATACGATTACTTCGTTTTGCTCATTATAGTATATCACACAGACGTCACAAAAGAACACCCCTTTCAGATAAAGAATGACGAAATTTTCATTCCATTTTCCATTTTCGTTTGGGTTGCATTTTCCACTCTGTTTTCTGTATCATTTTTTGTCTTTTTATCTTTTCATAAAGAACTATTTGTATTTTTGTACAAAACTTTTATACAAACTAGCATTCCGTTTCACTTCCGTTTACTTTCCCTCATTTCGTGCTATAATTTGAATATATAAGGAGGGTTTTGAAATGCCACAAGCAAATCCATTGAAACAGATTGTTGTTAAACAGAAAGAAGGAAAACCGGTTGGAATTTATTCCTGCTGCAGCGCAAATGACTATGTAATCGAGGCTGCACTGGAATGTGTCAAACGCGATGATTCCTGCGTCCTGATCGAGGCAACGGCCAATCAGGTTGACCAGAACGGCGGTTATACCGGTATGACACCAAAAGACTTCCGCAATTTCGTATTAGAGAAAGCAAAGGCGATCGGTGTGGATGAAAGCCGTATATTCCTGGGAGGAGATCATCTGGGTCCTTTGACCTTCGCCGCTTTACCGGAAAAGGAAGCGATGGAAAAGGCAGAAGAGCTGGTTCGCTGCTATGTTGCTGCCGGATTCACAAAAATTCATATCGATACCAGCATGAAGGTTGCGGATGATGATCCAAACGTTCGTCTGAGTGACGCAGTTATCGCAAAGCGTGGTGCACATCTGGCACGCATCTGCGAGGAAACCTATCAGGAGCTGCTGAAGCAGGATCCCGATGCTGTACGTCCGGTATACATCGTTGGAAGCGAGGTACCGATTCCAGGAGGCGCGCAGGAAGAGGGTGCCGGTATGCAGGTAACCCGTGTTGAAGATTTCAAGGCTACTGTCAAAACCTTTGAAGAGGCATTCAAGGCAGAAGGACTCGAGGAAACATGGAAGGATGTTATGGGCGTTGTTGTACAGCCGGGTGTAGAGGAAAAGGACGATGGATGTACAGAATATGACCGCAGCAAGGCAAGCGAGCTGATGGCTTCCATTAAGGAATATCCAAATCTTATTTTTGAAGGACACTCCACCGATTATCAGACAAAATTCAAGCTGCGCGAGCTGATTGAAGACGGTGTCGGCATCCTCAAGGTTGGTCCGGGACTGACCTATGGCATGCGGGAAGCACTGTTCGCACTCGCAAACATCGAAACAGCCGTATATCATGGAAAAGAAGAGGAGCTCAGCAACTTCATCGATGTTCTGGAAGAAGCGATGATGGAGGATCCAAAGAACTGGAAAAAGCATTATCATGGGGATGACAATGCCCTGTGGTTCAAACGCAAATACAGCTTCTCTGATCGCAGCCGCTATTATATGCCAAATCCAAAGGTGGCCGCAGCCAAGGATAAAATGATTGCCAATCTGCGCAAGAGCGGTATTCCATTGAGCGTATTGTCCCAGTTCATGCCGATTCAGTATACAAAGGTTCGTGAAGGACATTTGGAAAATGACCCGGAAGCACTGATTAAGGATCGCATCGTAAATACGATTGATGAATATCTGTACGCAACACATCAGGAAGCATTGTTCTAAGAAACACAAGCAGCATCACAAGTAAGAAAATCCTGTATCCTATGAATCAGACAGGATGCAGACTGCATATGAAAAAGACAGGCGCTGGATTTATTTCGCACCTGTCTTTTTGTTTTCTCTTTTAAAGCCTTTTTTCCTGTAACAGAAATTAGGAAACGGGTTGGATTATCCTTTCGCAAAAAACACTAGAACCGCATGAAGCTATCTGCGGTATTTTCACATCACCTTTACGCACTGAAATAGCAGAGCTATCATCCACAAAAGACTGGCCCGCCCCTTTTTTAGAAGCAAAGTCCTGTGATGAAGGTATGCGGGATTTCCAAGCAACTGCATTCCTTTAGGCTGCTTCATAAGCCCTGTGGCTGCACCTGGGAAAGACAGGTGTTCCCCTTTTCCGCCAGCTGTGCCATTGCATACAGAAGATATGCCATGACAAAGGAATCATTCATAAGAAGTGCAATCGCCTCCAGCTCCTTGCGGCTTACAGCACCTGCAGTCCGCATGTAATAATAGATGGAACAGATGATCTCCTTCGTACTCTGCCCCTTTAAAGAGGCAGCGGCATCCAGCAGATGCAAAGCATCGCGGTCTGCTCGTTCTGCGATACTTACATGCTTCTGTGCACATGCAAGCACCTGCTCTGCAAAATCCGGAAAGCTCTGGATTCCGATATCGTCCATCTGGAATGCCAGAGCAGTCATTTCCAGCATACGCAGGAACGGCCAGTCATACTCCTGAAAATGGGAGAAGCTGGCAATCATCTGATGATGAAACGCCTTTTTCACAAGCTTGCTCATATAACGGCGGTCCACCAGATCATCAATCTGTTCCAGCTGCCGGTGGATGCGTTCCTCAAAGGCGATAATGTTTGCCTTGTCCTGTAGAGAAAACGTATAAATGCTTCCCAGACAGCGGTCAAATTTCTTCAGGGTATCCTGATAGCCACGTTCCATATTGCGATGAATCCGTTCCTGATCAAACAACAGAAAGCTGCCAAGGGATACCTGTGGTTCAATGTAAACCACATCCTTCTGCGGACGATGTATTTTCTTCTTTCCGACAGCCTTCAAATCGACTGCCACAATTTGCTGTGCGCCCATGCTGCGTGCCAGCTCGATGGGAACATTGTCGTAATAGCCGCCATCCACATAATGCTCTCCCTCGATCTCCTTCATCGGAAATGCGGGAAAGCAGGAGGCAGAGGCGATGATGTAATCCAGCGCTGTATCCTTGCTCATATCCTTGCGAAAGATTGGCTGCGGCTGCTTTTTCGTAACATTCACGCACATACAGGCATAATCAATATTAGAGGAGAAGAAACGCTCCGCATCAAAATAATCCTGCAGCTTGTTCACAAAGGGGGTGATATCCGCACCCTTGTTTTTCACATAGCTTTTTAACAGTGTTTTATACCTTCCCTTCTGTGACATCAGCAGCTCGATATCCATATCCAGATTCACACCATTGGCAATAATATCATCCACTGACAGCTTTTCCCACAGCTCCAGACAGCGTTCATACTGCTTTTGCACATACATGGCACCAATCATTGCACCAATACTGGTACCCGTTACAATATCAAAGGATATCCCCAGCTCCTCCAGAGCCCTCCAAACACCCAGCTCGTAGGCTCCCTTACTGCCGCCACCACCAAATACAAGTGCACGCTTCATCTGCATCCTCCTCTCATGCTATATACAAAACCTTCAGCATTATGATTTCTCCTGCTTTCATTTCTCATCCATCCGCTTTCAAAATCCTGTATCCCACATTTCATCTTCCCTGCTCCATTGCCAATATTATAGCACCATTCCCCTGCCTGCATACAGAAAAAAACCTGCTCCAGGAACAGGCTTTAGTATTTTCCTTTAAAAAATTCCATTAGATTACGCAGTGATTGAATCAGCTCCACCTCTTTATCAAGCTCAAGCTCATTCAATAGACGCTCAATCATTTCCTCGTGGAAACGATTATGAATGTCCAGGATACTCACTGCCCTTTCGGTAAGCTTCAGACGCACGATTCTCTTGTCCCGCTCATCCTTAACACGCTCTACATATCCTTTTTTCACAAGCTTGGAAGTTGAAACTGTCAGTGTCCCCTGCGTCACCATCAAACGCTTGGCAATCGCGGACATCATATTGGATTCACTCTTTTCGATTGCTTCCAGAATATGTACTTCGGTCATGGACAGCTTTACTCCCTGATCGCGGAGATTTTTCTCCTCAATCAAGAGTATGTAGTTGAACAGATCTACCAGAAGTTCATTCAAAGTATGACGTGTGTCATCCATAAAGCTTCCTCAATTAAGCTTTTTCGATTGCTGCCTTAGCAGTTTCTACGATTTTTGTAAAGCCCTTAGGATCGTGAATAGCGATCTCACTCAGCATTTTACGGTTGATCGTAACGTTAGCCAGCTTCAGACCGTGCATCAGCTTGGAATAAGAAATCTCGTTCATTCTAGCAGCTGCATTGATACGTGCGATCCACAGCTTACGCATGTTGCGTTTCAGATCCTTACGGTCGTTATATGCATATTTGAAAGAGTGCATAACCTGCTCATGAGCAGTCTTATACAGAATGTGCTTAGCACCATAGTACCCTTTCGCTAATTTTAAAACTTTTTTTCTTCTCTGACGTGTTGTATATCCACCTTTTACTCTTGCCATCTTATATTCCTCCTATATTATTTCACTAACATCTCTTTGATACGCTTGTAGTCTGTACTGTGTACCGTACCGGATTTTCTTAAATGACGTTTCTGTTTCTGTGTTTTACCATGGAAACGGTGAGAAGTATAAGCATGACTTCTTTTCAGCTTTCCAGATCCAGTTTGTTTAACTCGTTTTGCTAATCCTCTATGTGATTTCATCTTTGGCATAAGTAGTACCTCCTATAATTTATATCTATTTCTTCTTCGGTGCCAAAACGCATGACATCGTGTTACCTTCCAGAATTGGTCTCTTTTCAATAATCGCGATATCTGAGATTTCCTCTGTGAAGCTATTCATAATCTTTTTTCCAACTTCCAGTCTCGTAATCAGTCTTCCTCTGAAGCGCATGTCCACCTTGACCTTCATACCGTCCTCAATCCATTTGCGCGCATGACGCATTTTTGTATCAAAATCGTGCTTGTCAATGACCGGGGACAGTCGAATCGGCTTGATTTCCGTAACGTGCTGTTTCTTTTTGGCTTCCTTCGCTTTTTTCTGCTGTTCAAAGCGATAACGGCCGTAGTCCAGCACCTTACATACCGGCGGTTGCCCTTTCGGAGCCACACACAACAGATCCAATTCCTGTCTGTATGCAATTTCCAGAGCCTCACGACGCATCTTGATTCCAAGTTTGTCTCCGTTGGCATCAATCACCATGACTTCCTTGAAGCGGATTTTTTCATTTACCAGATCGTCGTTTACGTTGTTAGGAATAACTTTCTTGTTTATAATAGACACCTCCAATGTTGCCATAAGAAAAGCGGGTACTCATATGCACCCGCTCAAATATCTCATCAACAATTTCGTCTTTTCGATATGTTGTAGCTTTTACCTATGCCTTCGGACATCAGGTGAGAAGGGGTGCTTCTAACTTTCCACTAACTTTTCTGCTTGGTTATCATATCACAGTTAAAGACCTGCGTCAAGGATAATTAACGCATTATATAATCATTTCTGGCGTAATAGCCGATTCCCGGTATCATGAGCTCATCCAATGCATCCCCGTTGTCCATTGCTTTTTGAATCGCCCGGGCATTGGCGCTGAAGCTGATCACGTTTTCGATGATGCTGCGATTCACACTATCCTTTTTCAGATGCTCCATAACCGTTTCTTCTATATAGGAGAAGGACTGCAGCTGACTCTGATACAGCTCCCGTGTTTTCTGATCCTTCTGAATCAGGAACAGACGTGCTCCGTATTCTACCTTCGGGTAGGCATATTTACAATAGATTTCCGGAACGAAGGAGAAAATTTCATATGCCAAGGAATCATCCTTGCACAACCGGATCAGCTGCTCGCGCAGCTTGCGGTGATCCTCCTTACTCCCGCATTTCTCATACCATTTGATTGCCTTTTTCGTATACTGGCGAATATCATCCCCTGTGAAATCAGAGGGTTCAAAGCTGCGTTCCTCCTGTATAAGCAGAAAGTTCTGCTTTTCCGTATGATAGCTTCCGATACAGTCCCAGCTCTGTGCATAGGGCAGAAGCACCTCACTCAGCTCACTGTCCTCAATGCCATTGATTCGCACCTCACACAGCACAGTGCTTCTGGTCTTGGAAGCAAACACCTTGATCCAGTAAGCCTTTTTATTGCCAAGGCGCAGCTGCAGCTTCAGCTTCAGCATTTCCCAGAAGTCCTGCTCCATCAGACCTTCCCGCTTCCCGATGCCATGCACCTCATTCTTATACACCTGAAAGTAATGACGAAGCTGTGTAAAGCCGAAGACGGTTTCCTCCGACTTTCCCTGCAGAGCCTGCAGATACAGCTGCAGCGTATGCCGGTAAAAATCCTCACACGCCAGTGTAACCGCCTCCTGTGCATTTGACCCGCTCGCTGCCACAGATTCCAGAATGGCATCATCCAGCCATTCATGATGGAGCTGAAAAACGATTTGCGCAACATTATGCTCAACCGAAATCACATCTGCATATATATAGATTTCCTGTGCTTCCAGCACAAAGGCATCATCAAGAATCTGACCCTCCTCACACATATGCTCCAGCTGTTCCAGTACAAGTGCATGAAAATCAATCGATTCCTCTGCTGTATTTTTATGCTTCTTCCTTCGAAATACCATAGACACCATCTTCCTTTTTTGTCATTGTAAGTTGTAAACATTATATAACAAATTTCAGCTACTTTCCACCTCCCCTTTCCAGATACCGTCAGTTTCACATAATTGTTTTTCTATATTCCCACGGAAGCAGGATATCCTCATCAAACAGTTGCCGCATGAGAGATAGTATATATAAGGAGAGGGAGAATTTTATTATTCGAGATGCGACCCCCTATGCATATAAGTCTACTTGCGTTGAAGAATGTTAAAAGTGCTAATTATTAAAAGTCTTAGATTGGGCAAGACAGCAAGCACTTACAACAACATATGCAAGGGAGGCTTTCATTTCTGATGATCTAGTGAAATGAGCTGAACTCACGACAATGACACTGTACACGCCCATACTGATGAAACTAAAAAAACAGAACTTAACGAATGTATGTAATACAACGTGTGGTGAAATGTGTTGCATCCAGAAAACAACACAAAACTAATTTCGCAAAATATAAAAAAAGCTCTCTTCATAATTGAAGAAAGCCTATCAAATTTACATGGTGACCCCTCAGGGAATCGAACCCTGGACCCACTGATTAAGAGTCAGTTGCTCTGCCAGCTGAGCTAAGGAGTCATTTGTAACTTGCTCAATTATAATACCAAATGATTTGAATAATTGCAATACCTAAATTGCAGAAAATTGCATTTTTTTATTCTTTTTTTTAGAAAAGAGCAAAATTCATAGAAAATCATACCAAGCGTCCTCTTTTTTTACGCTGTAGACCACTTTTCATAATTTCACAAAGGAGCATTCTTCATCCCCCTGTGCGATTGGCATTCATATATTGCAATGACATTTCTATGAATTCTCTTAATGTAGGCTGTCTGTAGTGCAGCGTATGCAGGACCCGCTGCTGCATGGCATGATTACCGGATAACAGGGTAGCCAGCAGTATATACTCCAGCTCTTCCTCCACATGTGCCGCAGTTGTTTTATGCTTTTGCGCAATCACCACATACAAACTTTCAATGATACTGCTCAGCAGCTCCGGCTGTTCATAGGCGCTCAGTATGGCCGTATGTAAAAAGCTGTAGCCTGCTGTGTGATTGGGAACCCCCATACACGTCAACAGATCGCATACCCTCGGTTTTAGTTTCTCTATCCCATTCATGTATACATTCCTCCTGAAAACCATCATACATGCTGCCCAGCTCTCACAGAGTCTATATATGTCGAATTTAATAAAATGTCTGTATTCTGCCCCAAGCTTATCGTAAACGCATATCCCGTTTCCCTTATTCAATAGAACAGACAGTATAGAATTCCTATCTCTTATTCGTTCATTCGACAGAAAACGATACTGCGTGTGATGATTGTGTGACTATAATGATACCGTTGCCGCCGTTAATATAGAAAGATACCTAGGCAGTATTTTGCGGCATGGTCACCTCATGGTGACCTTTTCTTTATTCAGTAGTACAAGCAATCGTGCAATTTATACGGACTCCTTCTCAAAGGATACCCTGCGATACGTCAGAAAAAGCCGTACCCGCCAGAATCCCTTCAGATATTGAAAGCCGGCAAGGATCAACACCACCCAAAACAGGCCTTCACTCACTGCTATGGTCTATATTATAACAGCATGTTCCTGCATCCTGCTGGTTCCAAACGCTGCGGCATGCAATCCAGTATACGATGGATGCATCGCAATTCTATCATCCTCTTGAGAAATCGCAGAAGCGCCAACGGAAAGGGATGCTGCAATGGCATCCCCTTTTACTTTTTTGTATCGTTGCCTAATACCCGCTTGGTCGTGTCGGCTCATCATCAATCGCCCGATCATTTGTCCATCCGGTACCATCGTTGATCAGATACGGATGCTCAGCCCCTTTTAAAATGCGGGTAATAATCCCCTCTTTTACAGCCAGAAGTCTTCTGGGATACCAGTTTCCACCATTTGCCTGTGTCCACAAGCCGGTATAGGTTACCGGAGTTCCTACCTTATATTTCGGATTCTTTGGTGGATTCGGTTTTGGTTCTGGCTTCGGATCTGGTTTTGGTTGATCGGGTTTCTTGCCATAGCCATTCAACCCCTTTTCCTTCATAATAGCCGGATAATCCTTATATGCATAATCCAGATCCATTCTGCCGTTATAGCCGTGAATGGAGCCATCACTGGTAAACTGCCACATACCATACGGCTTGCGGTAGGTATTGACACTGGCCCACTGTGCCACCCATTTATCAAAGCGGTTCAGACGGGATGAATTGATGCGGTTCGTCAGCCAGTCCAGGTTGGCGTAGATTCCGGAATAAAAGCCTGCCTTCTCTAATTCCCTGCATGTATAATAACAGGTTTCCACATTCATGGCATCACTGACGCCGTTGCGGCGCTTCCACCCGTCTGCATCCTCCATGTCTATATAGCAGGGATAGCTTGGCTTACAGGATTTACACAGTCTGATAAATCCGGAGGCCTCCTCCTTCATCTGTGCATCATTGGCAACATAGGAGTAATGATATAGCCCATAGGGCATCCTTACACGCTCGCACTCCCGTACATTTCTTCGAAACTGCTTATCCTCTTCAAAATGTCCCCAGCTGGAACGGATAATGGCGAATTCTATTCCACCTTTTTTTATCGCATCCCAATCCAGTACACCATTATGCTCAGATACATCAATTCCAAGTCTTCGCATACACACACCTCCTTTCTCTTTCATACTACGCAGTTTAAAAGCACACGTACAGGCGTTCGCCAAAAGAAAAGATGTCATCCCGACATCTCCTTTTGTTTCTGTATCAGCAAACTGTAAACCTGCTCCTGCGGCAGCGGCGGTGCATAATAATATCCCTGAATATAGCGGCAGGCACATGCACTGACAAAGGCGGCCTGTTCCTCATTTTCCACTCCCTCAACCAGCAAGAGCTGATGCACCTCATGAAAAGCCTCACACATCTTACGCAGAACAACAGCGCCTTCTGTGGACACCATCGCTTTCCAAAGCAGACTCTTATCGATTTTGATGGTTTGTACCGGCAGACTGAGCACATTGGATATATTGGAGTATCCCGTACCAAAATCATCCAGAAGAAACTCAATCCCCTGCTCGCGCATACGCTGCATAAAGGCTATGATCATATGATAATCCCGAGTCAGCATACTCTCGGTAATCTCTATCTGCAGCCTATGGGCAGGTATCTTATAATCTTCTATGATTTGCAGGATATTGCTTCCAAGATCCTGCTGTAAAAACATGACGGCAGAGAAATTGACGCTGATGCTTTGCAGCGCTGTGTCTGTATGCTGCAGCTGCTGCAGAAATAAACAGGTCTTTCGCAGCACCTGATATGTAATTTCCGTAATCAATCCGTTTTCCTCAGCCAGCGGTATAAACTCATCCGGACCAAGCTGTCCCAAATCATGCGGCGGCAGGCGAAGCAGTGCCTCTGCCTTTGTATATGCCTGTTCCTTTACATCATAAATCGGCTGATAAACCACGACAAAGCTATCCTCCTGAATACAGCGGCGCAACAGCTCCAGTATCCGTTCATTGCGATGCAGTCGTTCCATCATATCGGCAGTGCAGACACAGGTCTTGTTATCCTCTGAGCGCTTTGCCAGCATGACGGCATATTCCAGCCCCTTGATGATTTCATCCTTATCGCGGTTATGCTCCTCGACATGCAGGATACCAATGCCGTACTGTATCTGAAAATCGAAATTTTCAACAGACCATGATCGCTGCATCCGCGCAATCAGCTGCTCATGGTATTGTCTGCATGTTTCCGCATCCTCACAGACAATCGCAAACTCATCCCCACTGAAACGAAAGACACGTGCAGTGGGCTGCTGCTTTTCCAGATAGGAACATATTCTCATCAGTAAAACATCACCGGCCTTCTGAGAAAAATGGTCATTGATAAAGCGAAAGCCCTTCAGCGACAGCACGATGATGGAATAGGACGCTGTATCCTTCATACGGATTTCCAAAAGGCGGTTAAATTCCTGACGGTTTAAAATACCGGTCAGCGGATCTGTAAACAGCTGCTTATTCTGCAAATACAGATAAATGATCAGCAGCGCGCTTGTCGCGGCAGTTCCCGTAAGGATGTAATTGGGGTACAGCAGCTGAAACAGGATCACTGCTGCCGAGAGCACCGGAAAGAAATTCAGAATGATGAATACGGCAGAATCCAGGTTACGGCGTTTGGAAATCGTAAAGAACACCGAAAATAATACATAGATATAAAAGACGATATAGGTCAGAGAAACCCAAGGTCCCCGCTCATAGCCAACGGCAAGATCCAGAGTAAACAGCAAATGCGTCAGCGGATTGCTCAGCAGGCACAGCAGATAGAGCAGAGCCGGTATCCCTGCAAACAGGATATGCTTTTTCAGCTTGTCAGGATCCTGTTCAAATACGGTGGTCAGCGTATAGATAAAGTACACAACGCCCATAAGCGGTGTGGATATGTAATTCAAATGCAGGAGCACCTGATTGATGAGGATAGTGGATGGAGAAAGCTGTGCCAGCAGCAGGGTTGACAAAATATTTGTCAGAATGGAGAGATAGGTTATCAAAAGGCAGGCACGAAAGGCCTGATTTTTTCGCGAGGGAAGCAGATTCCCCTTCCATGAATATACCATGATGATGTTAAGCATGATGACAGATACACACTCTGCCGAGATATCCCATTCCATAAATTATCACCTATGCAGATATTGTATCACACATCCATCACAAAGAGCTATGCAGGAAGGACATCAAATGTAAAAAAGATGAAAAAAAGGCACCTATAGCGGCTATAGATGTCGTTTCTCATTCTTTTCTTACCTAAATCACTGCTAATTTCTATTTTCCGTCGTCAAGCTCCAGCTGCAGGATGTAATCATCCATAATAAAGCCCTGCCCGATATCCGTTTGTACAGAGTCAATATCCTTAAACCCCTTCGCCCGATATACATCCAGACTGTGCTGATTGAATTTGTTGCAGGTCAGATAAATGGCTTTTTTATCCTGCTCCCTCGCAAAGGAAATCGCCCGCTTCAGCAATATGCTGGACAGCCCCTTTCCTCTGGCATCCTTATGCAGATACAGCTTACTGAGAAACAGACGGTCCTTTTCCGGCTTCACACCGCAAAATCCGATCATCGCCCCCTCCTCATAAGCAAGAAAATAGGTGTAGTGCTCCTCCTCAATGGCTTTCTTCAGTGCCGGATAGCTCTGAAATTTCTCAACCATATAATCAATCTGTTCCTTTGAAATGATGGCTGTGAAATACTCATGCCAGATTTCTGTGGCAAGTGCTGCCAATGCGCGGATATCCTCATCGCTGCTACAGACACGCAGTTCCATATACATTCCTCCCTTGTTTTTTTACCATTATAGAGCAAGGCTTACCATTTGTAAATGTCTATTCGTTGTGTAGATACGATACACAGGCAGCCGTTAATCCCTTTTCAATACGTGTTTTTAATGAAAAGCAGAACTCTTTATCCCTGTTCATCAGCCATATACAAAGCATATTACGGCTATCGAGTTCCTGTTCTGGTTTCCCCTACGATATTGTAACTTTAAGGTTTCTTTCGGATATCGCGGTGTGCAGCTATGCCCCTTTGTATGCAGTCCAGAAACCGCCTGCTACGGGAAGCCGCTCTGTAACAACCGCTTTGCTCTTTTTATCTGTGCTTGGACCGTATAAATAAAGGCGTTCTTTGCATTCACGTAAGGAGTTGTGCAATGAAAAAAAACGCAGCTGTACCCTGTGGCGATAGCATCTGCGTTATATTGTAGTACCCTTACCCTGCATGCGTAGTTGCCTCAGGATCCATTTGTATGCTGGTGCTGTCGTATGCTTCCCAGCATCTTCACATACCGCCCTCATGTTCCATCAGCGCCTGCTTCCACTGTGCAAACAAGGTCTCCTCACGTATACTGCGATTCGCATTGCTCGTACTTGGCAGATAGCTGCAGGGTAAAGCGATATCCGAAAAATGCTTCTGATACAGCGCATAGGCTTTTCTGCCGTTGCAGATTACCTTTTGCAGCGTAGGATACACCGCTGTCAGGTGTGCGATGTCATTCACCCTTTCCCGACGGATGGCGCTGTCTAAACTGCCCTCTCGCTCACACTCTCCAATCACATCCCATAGCAGAATATGATGCTGATACAAAATTTCCTTTTTCTGAGCATAGGTATCAATCGGCATATCAAATACCGCATGCAGTATCTTCCAGAACCGGTTATGGGCAAAGCCGTAATATTCCTGTTTATCCAGGGAGGTCACGCTGGGCATAGAGCCCAGAATCATCAGCCTTGGATGTTCGGGGATGATGGGATCAAAGCCCTTCAGCACACTTCCACTCCCTTGAAGTCATGCGGCAATGCCTCCGTGATCCGTACCTTTACAAAGCTTCCGTATTCGATAAAGCGCTCACTTTTAAACATCACGATACCATCGACCTCATCTGGTGCCGAGCTGGCTCCGCGTCCACGATAGATACCGGTAAGTCCTTCCTGATCCTCAACCAGAACCTCAATGACCTCACCGACCATCCGGCTCTGATTCTCCAGTGATATTTCCTCCTGACGCTTCATCAGCTGAGCTAAACGCGCTTCCTTGATCTCCTCATCCACAGCCCCTTCCATGGAATAGGCAGGGGTATCCTCCTCAGGAGAATAGGGAAAGGCTCCCATGCGGTCCCAGTGGATATCCTCTACAAACTGCATAAGCTCCCTGAAATCCGCTTCCTCCTCTGTCGGGAACCCAACAATGAAGGTCGAACGCAGCGTTGGATAGGAAAAGGTTTCCCGAATCTTCTTCACCAGAGCCGCAACCTCTTCCCTACTTCCTCTTCGATTCATCAGATGCAGCATTCGATTGGACGCATGCTGCATCGGAATGTCAAAATAAGGCAGCACCTTTGGCAGCTTTGCCATCCCCTCGATCAGCCGGGCATCGATTTCATCCGGATACATATACAGAATACGGATCCAGTGGAAGCCTTCGATTTCATGCAGCCTCTGCAAGAGATCAAGCAGTGCTCTTCTGCCATACAGATCGACACCGTATTTTGTCGTATCCTGTGCAATCACCACCAGCTCTTTGACACCGCGCTGCGCCAGCTGTTTCGCCTCGTCCACCAGCTGCTCGATTGGAAAGGACACATTATCCCCGCGAATCAGTGGAATCGCACAATAGGTGCAGTGATTGCTGCAGCCCTCGGCAATTTTCAGATATGCTGTCCACGGCTTGCTGGACACCTTCCGCTCACATTTGTCGTAGCTTACCAGATCATGCCCGTCCAGCAGCTCCTGTAAAATTTCATGCAGGTGCGGATATTCCCGGATGCTGATCACTGCATCGATTTCCGGTATATCCTGCTCCAGCTGTTCCTTATAACGCTGTGCCAGACAGCCGACAACGATCAGCTTTCTGCATTTGTGCTTTTTATATTCCGCCATCTGAAAAATCGTCTGAATGGCCTCTTCCTTTGCGGAATTGATGAATCCGCACGTATTGATAATGATTGCCTCTGCCTCATCCGCATTGTGGACAAGCTCATGGCCGCCGCTATTGATCATACCCATCATTTTTTCACTGTCTACCAGATTTTTGCTGCAGCCTAGTGATATAAACCCAATTTTCATATAAAACACCTCGATTACTACTATACCATGAAGACCGGCTTCATGAAAGCCGCAAATTATGTAAAATTTTGTTATTGTCATGCTGGAATCATATAAATTCCTTCTGTTCTCTGCTATAATTATATTCAGAATATCACAGGGAGGTAACGTATGTACGGACGAGTGGAAATCGATGATGAAACAAAAAAGAAGCTGTCGCTTCTATTAAAATATTATCGCAAAAAAGCAAATCTGAACCAGCGTGACTTCATCACCTACAACGGGGCAACGATCTGTTCTGCCGATACCTACAGTAAAATAGAAAATTGTAAAATCATCAAAAGCAATTCCATCTATCATTATCTGCTGGTACAGATTCATGCTGAGCTCAATCTTCCTTCCAGCTGGTGGGAGCCCTGGAGCACCTATTTTCAGGAGCTGCTGGAGCTGGTGACGCGCTATGACCTTGCAGGGCTGGCAGAGCGATGTGCCGCCCTTTTTGCACAGCTTGGGGAAAAAACCGATATTTTTGCAGTTGAGTATCGGGAGCTTCTGCAGCTGATGGCTTCCTATTATGAAAACTGCAGTGAAATGAATGAGGAACAATTTCAGAAATACATGGAGCTACTGCCGGTCTTTGATATAAGCATACAGGAGATTTTGAAGGATATGCTGTATACATATACCGTTCACAGACATCGTGATGCAAGAAAAAACGCTGCTGTCTTCAACCGCCTGCATATGGCGGAAAGCACCTCACTGCTCAATATATTGAATCGCAGCTACCAGGCCTATTATGAGGAGCGCTTTCTGGATTGCTTCCGGGATTCCCTGTATCTGGAACAGACATTTTTGAAGCAGCACAATTACAATCGTCTGCTGGATGTATACGATGCAATCGTCCTGCTGTATGCAGATGTACAAAAGGATGCGGCCAATCATGAATATGTCGAAAAACTCTTTGCCATCGTTCGTGACCACGCTGGGGAGCTGCACCGCAACAAATATCTGCAAAGCCTGTACCAATGTGGAATGCTATATTATGAAACAGAACAATATGAAAAAGCATGTGACTATTTCTGTGAGCTGGCGAAGCAGGACGATTATCATTTTCTGCCTGCCGCACTGCTTGCCTGTATCCTTTGTGAGCAGCTAGACCGCGAATTTCCTCCTGAAATATTACAGGAGCCGCGCTACCCCGAGCGTTTCCCGCAGCATGTAACTGCCTACCACCGGTATTGCCGCTTCAAGCAGCGCGAGCACGATCCCTTCCTGCGGGAGGACTACTTTTTGAAGCATGTGATAACCCAGATATACAGTGAAGATCAACTGATTTGGGAGCCTGCCTGCAGAGAGCTGGAACAGCTGATTCGATCAACTCGCCATTATCACCTGAAAAAACGCATACAGAGCAGTTGAATTCAGAAATTATACAATTTTATACCGAATATCTGACAAAAATCACATATTTTTTCTAAATTTCAATTTTGTAATCTTTTCTTCTTTATTTCATGATATAATTTCTACATACAGGATACCATAATCCTGTGCAATCAAACATTTGATAGGGAGGACAATATGAAAAAATTACTTTGCGCTGCATTTGCCGTACTGGTATTAGCAGGATGCTCCGGAGGAGCAAAAACAGAAACAAAGACTTGCTCATTGGAAGAGAGCGGTATGAAAATGGATGCCACATTCACTGCTGAGGATGATAAAATCACAAAAACCTCTGTAAAGGTAACGATGGATCTTTCTGCTGCAGGTCTTGGAGACAAGGAGCTGACAGACGATCAGAAAAAACAGCTGGAAACTGCTGTATTAAGCCAGTTAGGCGTTGAAGAAGGAAAAGGTGTAAGTGTCAGTGCGGAATTCAAGGACAAGAACATCATTGCAACCGTTGACGTAGATATGAAAGACGGAGATACAGCTACCCTGAAGAAGCTGGGCTTTGGTGGAGAAGCAAGTCTGTCCAAGACGCTGGAAGAAGCAAAAGACGGCGGAGCTACTTGTAAATAATCTTTGAAACTCAGGGCTAAGCTCTGAGTTTTGCCATTATGAAAGAAAGGGAAAACGCTATGAAAAAATTAGTATGTGCTGCATTTGCAGTTGCTTTGCTGGCAGGCTGCTCCGGCGGTAAAGAAGAAACAAAGACGATGACCTGTACAGCAGAACAGAAATCCAATGGTTCTACCATTACACAGACCATCAAATTCGACTATCAGGGTGACAATATCACCAAGCAGGATCAGAAAACTGTCATCGTTGCTCCGGATAAGAAAACCTATGAAGCTATGCTGCCAACGCTGAAGGGTGCTTCCTTGGAAGACAAGGCGAAGGGTGTTGAAGGCATGAGCTACAGTCTGAAAGAGGATAAGGATAAGTTCTCTATAACAGAATCCATTGTTTTTGATATCACGAAGATCGACCCAAAGGACTATGGTTCCTTTACCAATCAGAAGCTGAGCGGTAAAAAAATGGTGATGGATCTGGAAAAGACAAAAGAAAACATCGAAAAGGGCGGTTTAACCTGTAAGAAATAAACTGATAAATCCATGAAGAAATCGTAGATGCAAGCTGAAGAAGCTCTCTGTTGCATAGCCAATAGAGAGCTTTTTTACGCCTTACAGCAGCCGCAGTTCACCATGAGGATAGAACGGGCATCCCCTGTTTTACCTGCTGGCTCTCCTCTGTCTACACATTCATGCGATGTGCCACACGCCTATGCACCTTATCCTGCCTGTGCAATTCAGAAAAGACAACATTTTTGGTTGAACTTATCGAATATATCTGCTTTTATCTATCATAAAGTGATATAATTACAATATCAAAAAACATAAGATATATGAACGGGTGGTGGTTCCTCCCGCCTCTTTCAGCTTCGTATGTCCATCGCACTGAACCAGTGGCTACAGGGCAGGGCGATCATGCTTTATCAGAAAGGCTGGCTGCAGGAATGCTATCCCATATATATAGTGTTCCACACAAAGCGGTGAATGCAGCATCACAGCTTGCTTTACAGCAGGGAATGGAAAGATCGGAGGATTACGGGCATGCGGATGAAACTTAATGAGAACAATTACAGCTATTATATTTATCGCAACCTGATCTGTCTGGCGATCCTTCTGCATATCGTCTATACCATGCTTATGGGATGTTTGCACTATGGCATTCCCCTCTTCTATAATATATGCAGTGTCCTGTTTTACATCGGTATGCTGTTGCTGGTCATGAAAAGAAAGCAATATGCTCTTGCCGTATCTTTGATTCATCTGGAAACGATCTGCTTTGTTGTATTGCACACCGTGCTGTTTGGATGGCATTCTTCGTTCTTTCTCTTTCTGATTGCAATGGCCTCTCTTGTGTATTTCTGTCCCTATCGCAGTCCCTATATCCCCTATCTGTTTTCCATCCTGCATATGCTCACCTTCTTTTTGCTGTATGTTCAAAGCAAGGAAACGATCGTCTATCCTCTGCCTGCTGTTTCCTTACAGCTTTTATTTCTATGCAACAGCTTTGGGGCGTTTCTTACCATCCTCTATGTCGCTTATGTTTCCAATGCCAGTGCCGATATTGGCAAGGAGGTTTTGAAAAAGCAGAATGAAAGTCTTTTGCAAATTGCTAATTACGATTCTCTCACCGGGCTGTACAATCGCACCTATTTGAAAAAAACAGCGTCTCAGCTTCATCTGAAGGATTGCTGTCTTGCTATTGGCGACATTGATGATTTTAAACAGATCAATGACACCTATGGGCATTTATGCGGGGATGCCATCCTAAAGCAGCTTGCAGAGCATATGCGAAGCAGGCTGGATCCTGCGATTTTCATCTGTCGCTGGGGTGGCGAGGAATTTGTCTTTCTCTTCCACGATACAAAGGAGCAGGACGCCCTGCAGCAGCTGAGAGATTTCTGTCACTGGATGAATCACACCGAATTTGAATACGGGGAACAAAAAATCCGAGTCACCATGACATTTGGTATCTGCTGCCATCAACAGCTTTCTCTGGATGAGCTAATCAATAAAGCAGATCAGCTGCTGTATCAGGGAAAGCAGAAAGGGAAGCACACGGTCGTAAGCGAATAAAGCGGCTTACAGCTGCATGAAGCGTTGCCTCCAATACCATAATACCAATAGGAGTGGTTACAATGATGAAACAAATCCTGCTGGCAGGTCTATTGCTTCTATTGAGTGGCTGTACGAAAAAAGCAGAAGCAGGTGGTGTAAGCAGAACAACATGCCGTGGTACCCTGATGGACACATTGATTGAAACGACAATGGAGGCAGAAAATCAAAGGATCGTAAAACAGAGCATTCAGCTGCATACAGATTACCATACGCTTGGCTACAGCAAGCAGCAGGCACAGACCTGTATACGGCAGCACCAAAAGGAGTATGCGAACATCAGAGGCTTGACCTATCAGGCGTCTGTCACAGATAAAGAAATGAAGCAGCTGCTTGTCCTAACGCTAACGGACATCGACACCGCACAGCTGAAGAAGCTGGAATTCATTCAGACCTCAGATGAAGCTGTCTTCGATTTACATACTGCACGAACCGTTTATGAACAGCAGGGACTTAGCTGTCATACAAAGCCCGCAGCGTAACTGCAGTACAGCCCTTAAACAGGTGAACACAAAACACGAGAAAAAGTCCTTCTATCGCTCAATTCGTACATAAGAAGTGTATATTTCGCCTTCCCAAGAGCTGTCTTTGCTTACATAGAGCGTATGCAAAAGCAGGCAAGGCCTTCCTATATGCTTTAGGACCCTATGATGAAAAGCAGACGATTCTGCTTTTTTTCTCATTTCGTATTTCTCTGCTTTTTTTAGATGTATCTGTCTTACATTTTCTTTATGTAGGCAATTCACAGATCATGAAAAAAATCAGATATCCCACGTTCAGGCATCTGATCCTTTTTTTGCATACCTATTTACGGCAGCTCATTCGTTTGTAATTTCCTTTCGCTCCCATGCTTCCCATGTCTCAGCGATGCGACGCAGCGCTTCCTGAAGAATTGACTTCTGTGTTCCGATATTCAGGCGTACCCAGCCATAGCCATCCTGCACAAAATAGCTGCCGACAACCATAGAAACATTTGCCTTGATAAAGAAGGCACGCATTTCATCCTCATCTGCAAACACGGAACGCATATCGATCCAAGCCAGAAAACTGGAATCACTTCGCATTACGCTTGCCTGAGGCATGTGCTGTTCAAACCAGTCATATACAATGGTGAAATTCTCAGCGATATACGCAGTCAGCTGATCCAGCCATTCCTCTGAATCATTGTAAGCCGCAATGATAGCCGGTACTGCAAACACATGCGGACTGGTGACATACACCTTTTGCAGATAGCTTAACAGGCGCTCCCGGATTTTCTTATTCTTCACAATGATATAGGAGGATTTTAAACCGCCGAGGTTAAAGCCCTTATTCGGCGATACACACATAATCGATGCATCCGCAATATCCGCATGCGCATTCCATAGCGTGGTAAAGCTTTCCCGTTCAAAAATCACATCCCTGTGTATTTCATCACAGACAAGCAAAACGTGGTGCTTCAGACACAGCTCGCTGAGCTGATGCAGCTCCTCCCTCGTCCAAACGCGTCCGCTTGGATTTTGCGGTGAACAGAAGATAAACAGCTTGACATCCTCTTCTATCATCTGGCGTTCCATCTCTTCAAAATCAAGATAATAGCGCATATTTTCCAGCTTCAGGGAATTGCAGATCAAACGACAGCCGCCGCGTTTTACCGCTTCTGCGAAGGGATCATAGGCAGGGGTATTGATCATAACTGCATCCCCCTCGTTACAGAAGCACTGCACGATATAATGCAGGGTGCCGCAGGTTCCAAAGGTCAGCTTGATCCATTCCTTTTCAATATCAACATGAAAACGGCGCTTGTTCCAGTCAATCAGAGCATCATAATATGCATCATACGTATACGTATAGCCATAGTCTCCCAAAGCGGCACGCTCGATCATCGCCTGCTTGATTGCCGGCGCACATTCAAAATCCAGATCGGCAAGATCCATGGGGATCGCTTCTTCATTCAAACCGAATTTTTCCTTCAAAATGGTATTGTCCCATTTTCTGCATTTTCCAAGCTTGCGGTCAATGACATGGTCAAAATCATACTTCATATTCGTTTCCCTCCAAAATGATGAGTTCCTTTGTTGTGGCATTCAAGGGAACACCGCGGCCGTTTTCAATGAGGACATCATCCTCAATTCGCACACCGCCAAGACCAGGAACATAGATTCCCGGCTCACAGGACATGATCATGCCCTCCTCCAGCACGGTTTCACTGCCTGCATTCAGCATGGGAAGCTCTCCATCCCCCATGCCCATGCCATGACCAAGACCGTGTGTAAAATATTGTCCATAGCCATGTTCCTGTATGATGCCGCGCACATGGGCATCCACGTCCTTACCCCTGATACCGGCTTTGATAAAGTCAACACCGGCACACTGTGCTTCCAGCACAATATCATAAATTTTCTTCAGCTTTGGCTTCGGCTCCTGAATACATACCGTTCTGGTCATATCGGACTGGTAGCCCTGATAGGTGATACCAAAATCAATCGTGATGAATTCATGAGCTTCTAAGGTTTTCTCACTTGGCCGTCCATGTGGCATACATCCGCGGACTCCGCTTGCGACAATCGTATCGAATGCCATAGCGCTGGCGCCGTTTTTGATTGCCAGATACTGCAGCAACGCACTGATCTCCGTTTCCTTCATCCCGATGCGAATTGTAGAAATCGTTTCCTGAAAAATCGCATCCGTAATTTCACAGGCCCTGCGCACCAGTGCGATTTCCTGCGCATCCTTACAGCGGCGTGCTTCCTCCAGCTCATGCTCCAAAAGCACGGTTTTCAACCCGTATTCCTGCATGGTCAGATATTCCTTCACGAGTACCTGTCCCGCTTCAATTCCAATACGGGCATGGCTCCCCAGAAGCTGAACCACCGCATCCAGATAGCTGCTGCCCTGTTCATGCACGATTAGGGTAAAGCCGCTTGTTGTTTCTCTTGCTTCATTGCTGTAACGCCCATCCATGATCTGATACAGCGCATCTCTTGTCACCAGCACCTTGACGCCGCTTCCCGTTAGTGCACCGAGATAGCGCTTGTTGGAACGGCTTTTGATCAAGATGGCGTCGATTTGTTTTTCCTCCAGAATGGAGCGGATTTTTTGGATTCTCTGCATACTGCTTCCTCCTTTTATGATATACCTCTGCACCGGTATTTCGCCTTTGTGCAGCTGTATGGAAAGCGGCACCCGCAAACGGATGCCGCTGGCTATGACTAGAAATCAAGATCCAGATCGTTCAGTAAAGCCTCTTCATCATCCGAGAAGATGTTTTTTGCTTCCTCAGCTTTCTTCGCTCTTGCTTCTTCCTCACGCAGCTCCTGACGCTCCATGATTTTAAAGAACGGCAGATAGAGCAGAATAGCCAGAATCAGCTGTGCACCGCACGCCAGAATAACTCGCCAGTCACCGTTTGTCAGGAATCCCTCTAGGAAGACACCGACATAAGGCGGATCGAAGAACGGCTTGTCCAGCAGACCGTAGTGCATTAAGAACATTGGCATCGTACCGATGATGGCACCACCGAATACGAATGGAATAAACATGATCGGATTCAGGATGATCGGTGCACCGAAGAGAATCGGTTCATTGATACCGAACAGCGATGGGAACAAGGCGACCTGCCCGATCTTACGATAACGCTTGGATTTGGACAGCATACATGCCACTACACATCCGATGGTGATACCGGCGCCGGTGAATCCAAAGAACGCACTGGAGGTACCTGCCGTATAAAAGTGTGGCAGAGGCTCTCCGGCCTGTCTTGCGATGATGTTTTCCGCAATGAACGTAGCCATGATCGGACGTGTAATCGGTCCGAAGACAGATGAGTGAATACCGAAGAAGAAAATCAGACAGATCATGAAATGCAGGAACAATACTGCCCACGGGTTGTCCATGGAACCAACCAGCGGTGCCAGAAACTGTGTCAGAATCTGCGGAGGCAGTGCTCCGAAAATCTGCTGAGAGAAGAAGCGTACAGCAATGAAGGTTCCGGCAACGATGATAGTTGTAGGAATCAACTCAAAGGATTTGGATACGAAGTCCGGTACCCCCTCCGGCATGCGGACCGTCAGATTCTTTTCCTTGCAGAAGCGATACAGCTCTGTCGCAGCCATACCGACCAGCATGGCACAGAACAGTCCCTTTGCCCCGAAATTGGTGATGCTGATACCGCCCTCTACGTTTTCAGCAGCTACAAACAGGAAGGCAAAGGTGGATAGGGTGATACAGCCTGGAATATACAGCTTGTAGTGATTTCCCAGATTGTATGCAATACACATAGTTACGTATACACTCATCATACCGATGGATAAGGTAACCGGCAGGTCAAGCAGCTCCGCATTGTTCAGAATGAACTGACTGAATGCGTTATTTTCTCCAATCATGTTTGGTAATGCGGGGATAATAGCGAAGAAGCTCCCCAGAATCGTAAATGGTGTCATAGCCACCATGGATGCCTTAATGGCACTCAGATGACGCTGTTTATCTACTTTTTGAGCAATTGGCATCAGCCATTTGTTCATAAAGGCCTCAAATTTATTAAACATACTAGGTTCCTTTCTATTGCTATATGCTGTCTTCACATAACACAGCAAGTGAACATTCCTGAAGGTATTCACCTGCTTATCCATCTCATAGCCTGATGAACAGTATGAGATTAGCTGCCAATGAAGACGCATAGCATTTTATGATTCTAAATCAGGGATTACTTTCCCATTTCGTGTTTCTTGCGTGTAACCAGAGCGAGCTTTAAAACGGTAGCTCCATCCATCTGTCCGTATACATCCTTGTCAATGACTGCAAACGGCACGTTTTTCGGTTTGCATACAGCCTCGATGAAGTCAATCTTGTGGGATACCTGCGGCCCTACCAGAACCACGTCCCAGTTATCGATTTCCTCCTCCAAAGAGTCTGCAGGAATCGCCGTAAACTTAAAATCCTCTTCGTTCAGCTTAGCACTTTCCTTTACTACCTTTTTCATGTTCTGCATCAGCATATTGGTGGAGAAGCCACCTGCACAGCATAATAAAATTCTCATGTTAGTTTCCTCCTTCTTTTGTTTCAAATACATCTACCAGCGCCTCGATGACATCTCTTGCCAGCTGGCTGGTCATATAATGATCCTGCGCATGAACCATGAGCAGTGACAGCTCCGGCTTTTCAGCCTCCGGATCCATTTCCGACTGGATCAGCTTGGTCTGGATTTTGTGTGCCTCCAGATCGATTTTTCTGCTTTCCTCAAGCAGTGCGCGAGCTCCCTCATAATCGCTTTCCTTTACCTTGCGAAGGGCTTCAAATGCCTTCCCCTTACTGTCACCGGCAGCGGAAATAATACCGATGATCTGCTGTTCTAATTCTGTCATGCTAGACTCCTTTCAAAAAATTTGTTGATGTACGATACGCTGCTTCGTCAAAATTGGCAATCAGCTCTGTAAAGATGTCGATGGCGTCCGCAATATCCTGCAGATGTGCGATCGAATAGGCGCAGTGTCCATAACGCACCGGCAGGCAGCTGACAGCGGTCGGTTTCCCATCCCGGCTCTTATGAGCCTCGCCGCCATCGGTTCCTCCTCCATTGAACATATCCAGCTGCAGTGGCTTATGCAATGTATTTGCCGTGTCCTTGATACGATGAATCAAGGCACGATTGGGAGCAAGTGTGCGATCGAAGTTTGTCAGCATCATCCCCTTGCCAATCTGGCGCTGATTGGTATGATTGCGAACAAATTCATCGTTAAAGCAGGCAACATCAAGCGGGAATACCACATCCGGATTCACTTTGTAAACTGCGGTTTTTGCCCCGCGTATCCCGACCTCCTCACTGGAGGTGCCCACCATGTAAACGGTATTGGGATGATCGATGCTCTGCAATCGTTTCAATACCTCCCCCATTATGAAGCAGCCCAGACGGTCATCAAACGCCTTTCCTGCCACAACATTCGATAAGGCGAAGTGCTCAAATTCTGTCGTATACGTTACCATGTCTCCGACCTGAATGCCCAGATCATAGACCTCCTGTGCACTCTGTGCCCCCAGATCCACATAGACTTTGGTGGCGGCGTTGTTCTCATAGGTTGCCTGGATGATACCGTGAATCTTCTTACCATCCTCTGTCGTGATACGAACCCTTTGCATAAACTGCGCCAGCGGCTTTACACCGCCCACGCTCATCAGCATGACCTGCCCCATATCGGATACACTGCGCACGATGAAGCCGACCTCATCAATATGTGCGCACAGCATGATCTTCGGCCCCCGGTTCCCCTTTTTGAAGATAATACTGCCAAGATGATCCGTGGATACTTCATCGGCATACTCCTTCAGCTCCGCAACCAGAACATCCCGTACCTCCTGCTCATTGGATGCAATGCCGTCCGCATTCGACAGCTTTTCTAAAAATTGTATATTCATATAGTCCCTCCTTTAAAATTTCAGATGCGATATGCATTTCATGAAATCCTCATACGATTCTGCACGTCGCAGCTTTTCAATCAGTGCCGTATCACTCATAACCTCAAACAATACTCTGGTTATATTCTGATGCAGCTTTAAATCCCCCTTCTCCAGATCGACCAGAAAGATGACCTGAACCGGCAGCTCGCGGACCGATGCCTCCTGCTTCACAATTCCCACCGACAGAATGTTTCCTCTGCCGCACATTTCCAAGGGATGCGGAATCGCAATACCATTGTTATACACGGTGGACAATACTTCCTCACGCTGTTTCACGGAAGCCGTGTAGCCTGCCTCACAATATCCCTCCTGTTCCAGCCTTGCAGCCATACAGGAAACCATATCCGCATAGCTACCCTCCTGAAAGATGTGGAATGCGTTTTTGCGAAACAAGGAGGTGAAGGAGCGCTCCTGCAGGACAAGGGATGCGTCTGTTTCCAGCATATTCTTGATTTTTTGAATATCCGCATCATCCAGCAGCTCCTTGATGAGAACGATGGGAACATCGAAGACCTCATCCAGCTTTTTGATAGTGAAGATAATATCCGGCTCATAGGAGCGAACCTCATCCAGCTCCAGCAAAGAGAAGGTTTCAATATTACTGGAGGAGAAGATCGTTTCCAGCTTCAGCTTGATTAGAAAGGCACTTCCACCACCGCTGGAACAGATGATGGCGATGCGGTGATACAGATTCAGCTTGTGATGCAGCTCCTTTTCCATATGAGCGGCAAAGTGTGTTGCGATGAATCCGATTTCATCCTGTGTGGTCTTCACATGATATTTCTCCTCCAGCATACCGGCAAAGCGGATACAGATATTGAAAATCACCGGATACTTCACACTGATTTCGTGAACCAGCGGATTGGAGAAGGAAATGCTTTGATGCAGCCGGTCCAACAGCAGGGATACATGTGCCAGAAGACTCTTTTTAAACTCTGCATCGGCATTGAACTGTGTATGATACTGTTCATCGGCATCCTGCAGAAAGACCTCGATATCCTGAATCAGCCCTTCATCATACAGATAGACATCGCTCGGCTTTGTCTTCTGCTTCAGATAATTGCCGATATCACAGATATCTCCGCTGCTCAGTGTTACCTGATAGATTTCCTGAATCACATCTGCCAGCTCAACTGCCATCTGCTTATGGACACTGCTGTCTATCGCGCCTGCAGCGGATTCAATGCCCTTTTCCGCCAGAAGCACCGTGACCTTCAGGAACAGGTCGATTTTTTTCAGCTCGATATAATTGGTGTTCAGCCGATATTGCTTCAGCAGGGCGATCAGCCGCTTTTCCAAATGCTGTATGTGCTGCTGGGATAAGTAATGATCCATGATCTTCTTCATATAGGGATTGTCTTTTTCCTGCAGCTCCAGCAGATACAGCTTGCGCATCATGCCCTCACACGATAAGCTGATTCCGTAATGTGCTTTTTTAATCAGGGAAATGCTGTGCTCAAACAATGCCTTTTCTACCTTGGCCATATCAACCTTGATGATGGATTTGCTGACTGCCAGTGTATCAGCGATTGTTTCCTGCGTGATGTAGTCACCTTGCAGAAGCAGCAGGGCGATGATGGTGTCGACACGCTCCTTGCTGCTGATGGTCATACTGTCTTCATCATTTTGCATGTACTGCTTGAATTTCTGGGGTGCCGTAATTTCCAGATAGTAGCCGAAGCGCCGCTTCAGATGGATGCGAAAACCGTTACGCTCACCATCCTGCATCAGATATTTGATATCATTGCTGATGGTTCTGGTCGATACCTGCAGCTGTCTGGAGAAGTATTCCAGACTGCAGTACTGATCTGCATGCATGAGCTCTTCCAGTATTCGTTTTTCTCTCATTTGGCTGTTTCCTCCTTTCCTCTGGATGGGATTGCTGACGCTTAGGTGAAAGCGTTATCAGCTTGCATGGTTAGTATATCGAAAGTTTCTAAAAATAAAAAGATTAACTATTTCACAAGAAACATGAAAAATTTATCCACAAACTGGAAAAGCGCCGAAAAAAAGCGGTAAATAAGCGCTTTTGCGTCTATTTACCGTCTGAATTTTTGTATCTGCTTTTATAAAACGAACGATTTTCCAATGCAAATACCCGTTGTGTGAACTCTCCGGCCTGTACCGGTTCCAATGCCTTATGCAACGTATTCATGCGTGCATCAATGTTATCGATCATATGCAGCATTTCTGCTTCCGGTATCATCGGCAGCACAGGAGAACCGTATTCATACACTCCGTGATGGGATAAAATCATATGACGAAGCAGCATGGCTTCCTCATGATTCTCCAGCCCCAGCTGCTTTGCTTTTGCTAAGACCTCAGCCTGCATAATGGAAATATGTCCCAGCAGCTTCCCCTGTGTGGTGTATTCACTGACAATGGCACCACTCAGCTCCACAGTCTTTCCTACATCGTGCAGGATGACACCGCTGTACAGCAGATCCCTGTCCAGCATGGGGTATAAATGACACAGCTGCTCTGCCAGCTGCAGCATCCCCAGTACATGCGTTGCCAGTCCGGCATAGAAATCATGGTGATTTTTTGTCGCCGCCGGATATTCAAAGAAATCCTTTTCATGATCCTTCAATATCCCGCATACCAGCTGCTTCATGACCGTGTTTTCAATTTCATCGATATAAAGCTGGATGCTTTCCTGCAGTGCCTGCTGGGAAAACGGTCCTTCCTTTACATAATCGGAAATATCCGCAGCATCCGCCAGCTCTTTCATCTGCTGCACACGAAACTGCAGCTGCTTTTGATGACAGAGCACATCTCCGCTCATTTCCACCAGCATACCTGGTTGAAATTTATGCAGCAGCTCCTCGCTTACATTCCAGTATTTCGCATCAATGCTGCCGCTTTTATCCTGAAACACAAAGGACAGGTACGGTGCTCCCTTTGCCGTGACACCGCGGTTCATACTGATGATCAGCGCTGTCAGCTCTCCCTTGTATCCGTCGTATAACTCTTTTATTTTATTGCTCATCACGCCACTCCATTTCATTTAGATGGTTCATGATATCCTCATGCAGAAAGCCCTTCTGCATGCAATATACCAGAACCTTGTTTTTCAGCGGCTGTCCGCTCAGCTTGCGGCTGTATGTACGAATTGCCTTGGCAATCGTCTTGTTCAGCGCTTCACTGTCATCCTCTTCTTCAAAATTCAAGCGCTCCGAGGTACTTCTGGCGATATCACTGTCAAAGCCAAGTGATATCAGCTTTTGTACGATGGTCTGCTTTTTCATTTTTCTGGATTTATCTTTGATGGTAGCCATCAGCTTTTCTGCCATTTTCAAGGCACGCAGACGCTCCTCCTCATCATCCAGACCGGACAATGCCTCATCGACATCCTCCGCCTGTATTCCTTTATTGATTAGGGTCCGCCGTATATTCCCCTTTCCACTCAGGGAAAACTGCATCTTTTCAATTTTCTGCTGCATATACAGCGCATCATTGATATAGCCCTTTTCCTCTAGCTCGGATAACAAGCCCTCGACATCCTCAACGGATAAGCCAGGCTGCCGATGCAGCCAGGTGCCCATTTCCTTGCGGGTATAATCACGCATACGAAGCTTGCGAATCGCCCCGCGATAGGCCTCCAGCACAATTTCCTTCCGTTGGAAGTGCGCAACGGTATAGCGGTCAAGCATTGTATGCAGACGAATTTTATAGGTGAAGTAATCATCGAGATCTATCAGAAGCTTCTGCGGCTGATCCTCCTTGTCGTTCTGCACATAAATGCGTACATAATCATCCAGCGTTTTGATTTTGATAACCTCGTAAGCATCCTCAAAGTCATTGATTGCCTGATAATATACACTGAGCACCTTGGAATAGAATACCTTGGAATCGTATTTGACGATCTTGCTCAGCGCACGCTGGGAAAAGGCTCTGCGTTCTTCAGCGCTTCGGTGCATAAAGTCCGTCAGCTTCTCTGCAAATTCCTGCGGTGTTTCAAACAGAAAGCCGCTGTCCTCTTCAATGACGAGATCCTTTAACACATCATCATAGCGGGCAAAGACCGGCAACCCGCACGCCAGCGCTTCAATATAGGTCATCCCCTGCGTTTCCGTCAGGGATGCGGATACAAAGCAGTCCGCACAGGCATAATAGGCCGGTATTTCCTCCGGCAGCTTTTTATCTGTAAAAATCACCTGCCGCTCCAGATGATAGCGTTGCACCAGCTTCTGCAGCTCCTCCAGCTGCGGTCCTCCCCCGACGATCATCAGCTTGATTTTCGCATCGCTTACATAGCGAAAGCCCTCGATGGGAATCTCAATGCTTTTTTCCTGTGCAATCCGACCGACAAATACAATCAGGCGTTCATCCTCCTGAATACCGTATTGTCTGCGGATTTCCTGCACCCGGGCAGGATTGATATTATCCGGGTGAAATTTCTCGAAATTCAGCCCTGTCGGTATGACGTAGATCGGAGTCTTCACCCCGTACTTCAACAGCGTTTCCTTCGTTTTTTCACTTGGTGAAATCACCGCCTGCGCACTGTCGGATATCGAACGGGAAAAGGTGGAAACCACCTTCTTCGTCACCTTATCCACCTCATCGATTTCAAAGCGGTTTACATAATGTGTATAATCCTCATACATTGTATGATAGGTTGTCACAACCGGAATATTCAGGTATTTTGCAACGATGCGGCCAAACATGCCCACACCGAATTCCGTATGCACATGAATCACATCCAGCTGCATATTTCTGATTTCATCACGGGCACTGAAATGATAGGGTGTAGACAGCTTATAGCCGTACAGCCATTTCAGCTCCAGTCCGGGAAGACGCAGTACATTGCCTTCCTTTTTCATCGTCATTGCCTTGTGATTGGTGATGACGTAAACGTCATGTCCGTTTTTTTCCAGCTCCCTTTGCAGCGTTACAATACTGGAAACCACACCGTTGATGTCCGGTGTATACGTATCGGTAAAAAGCCCGATTCTCATGAATCCACCTCCCTGATGTCTTTCGGTTTCTTCCTTCTTCTATATTTTTCATCATCGTAGGTTCTTTTTAAATGCAGGAACACAAACGCTCCTACCAGAATCACGATGTGATACGTGGAAAATCTCCACAAGATCATAATTCCGCTGGCCTTCAGTCCGCCGACCAGATATTTGAACAGCTGGACGAATACCAGCTCGGTACCGCCGCTTGCCCCCGGTATCGGAATAAATGCATTTGTCATCAGCACGAAGCTCGCCAACGCCAGACAATCCACGAACTTATCCAGCCCCAGATTCAGGTTCAGCGCATAGGCTATGAAAAACGGCAGAGAAAACTGCACCGTCATACGAATCACATTCCACAGCACGGTTTTGCATATGATTTTCTTCTCGTGCTTCATTTCCTTGATTTCTTTGGTAAAGCCCTCGACCTGAATGGTCCAGGAGGCAAGCGTCTTTTCCTTGTTTTTCACAATACGCAGCTTCGCCAGCAGCGTCACGGCATGCCCACTCAGCTTCACATAGACACGCGGAAACAGCGCCATCGTCCACAGGATACTGATTACACATACATTTACAATATAGCCGATCAGAATCCCCAGAAACGCCGGCCCGATAATCGCCATATAATGCGTATAGCGCAAAAGAAACAGAATCGTGACATAGACCATCATCGTCGTCTGATAAACGATAAAATCCGCCCACAGAATACTCGCCCCGTCACTGTATTTGATGCCCTGCTTTTTGAATACGTATGCCTGACCGAACTGTCCGCCGGTGGCACTTGGTGTAATTCCGCTGAAAAACGTTCCGACAAGCGCATTGCTCAGCCCCTGCCGATACGTGTAATCCTTTTTATAGCGCCGGGCAAAGATCATGATGATCTGCCCTAAAATCATGACATAGATCATTCCCCACAGGAAAATGATGAGCAGCCAGTACCAGGAGATACTGCTGATGAGATGCATGATTTCGTGATAGTTATCCTTCAGTGCAAACCACAGAGAAACAGCGGTCAGTCCGATGATGACTACAAAATTTAAAATATAACTCCGTAATGAACTTTTCATGAACCCTCAACTGCCTTCCTGCCTGAGCGCGAACGCTGCGCTTCTCTACCCCCGTTTGCGTTCCTGCAGCTCCTCATATACACGCGTATAAAATTCTTTCCAGATGCTGAGCACATTCTCCTTGGAATAATATTCGCTGATATAGGCACTGTCAGCTGCACAGCGCGCATAGTAGGCCGGATCCTCATGCAGCTTACGAATCAATTCAGCAAAGCTGTCATTATCATCGGCCATCTGGTATTTCTTAAATAAGATATCCTCATACAGCTCCAAAGAGCGCAGCACCATCGGCCTGTGCAGATTGACCGCCTCCAGTATCGCCATTGGAAACAGCTCATTGTAGGATGGCATAAACAGCACATCCGCCATATTGTAGATATCATTCATTTCACTTCTTGGGACGATTCCTGGAAACTGTACGTTTGCCGGCGGATTTTCCACAACCTTCTTTAGCTCCTCATAGCCGTCCGTAATTTTCCCAAATGAAAAGCCTCCGCACCAGACAAAGCGCACATCCGGCAGCTTTTTGGCAACATCGACAAAGTCCAGCACGCCCTTTCGTGTCTGTACCTGTCCGACGCCGATCACAACAAATTCATCCGCTTTGATCCCATACTGCTCACGGATGGCATTGCGCTGCTCCACCGGCTTCACATAAAACTGCTCCTTGGATACATAATTCGGAATATAGATCATCTTCTCCCGGGCAATTCCGTATTTCTCCAGCTCCTTCATAAAAATCGGATTTACAACAATCAGATAATCCGCTGTTTTATAGAAACTGATCACATATTTTTTAAACACCGAAAACAGTGCCTTCGGAAGCTGTATACTTCCATTCAGCGTATCCGGTAGAAAATGCACATAGCATACGTTGGCATTTTTATTATTCTTCATCTTCAGATAATTCTGCGGATCAATGGTGTGAGAGTGTATGATATCAGCCTTCTTCCCGCTGTTGATTTCAACGGTAAACAGATCACTCGCGCCTTCCTTTACCAGATTAACCTGTTCCAGATAGGCACTCCCCACACCCTGTCCTTCCACCTTGTCGGCACTGGACAGCATATTGATTACGATTTTCTTATCCAAATCCATTCCTCCGCTTCCTGTTCACATGGTTTTCATAACCACCTTAAAATATTATACCATAAACCGATAGACGTTGAAACTCATAATGCAAGTATTACAAGTTTGTAACTATGAGCGTTCCTTTAAAACCTGCAGATGCAGCAGGGCTGCAAGGTGCAGACAGGAACGGCGAAGCCTTCGATTCAGCGTGCTTTCCACAATGTCTCCCTGATGGCGCAATACCAGCTCCCGCTTCAAACCGCGCACATACACATCCAGTAAAAGCTCCTTCTCCTGCTCCTCCAGCTGCAGGATACCCTGCAAGAGAATATAGGCTCGCTGATCCTGTTCCATCACCCTTTCCTTGGCTCTGCGCTGTCGCTCCATCGCCTCCAGCACGGGATCTCTATGTACATAGCCGCCGTTTTTTGATGTCTGTACGATACTGCGGGTATAATTCAGATAATCACTGAGTTCATCCTCCACCTGCAGCTGAACGCATTCCTCGCCATACAGCACGCTGTGCAGACGCAGCGAGGCTGTGTACTGCTTTAAAAACAAAAGCTGTCGCTTCATCGTGCGGATAGTCTGTGCTTCATCGACACATTGCTCATAAAAAAATTCAGTCTCCTTCATCCATTTACCTCCTATATACTCTTATATACGAATGAAAGGTACCGAATTCCTAAATTTTATTGAAATATTTGATTTTTTTCAAATATACTGAAGACAATTTCCTTCTGACGGCCATGCGAATCCCAGCGCGCTGCATTGCCTGCATAGTCGTAGGCATGTCCGTTTTCCAGCTTGGATAGGATTGCCCCAAGCAGAATATCGCGAATATTGCGGGTATCGGAGAAATACGCAAGGGCTTCTCCCTTCATACAGGCCAAAATGGCATCGGGACATCCCAGCTCCTGTTCACTGTCATCTCTGACCTGAAATCCGCGTTCCCTCAGCTGCTGTACGATCTCCTCGGACAGACGGCTGTTTTTGTATATGACAGAGGGTATTTTCTCGCATTGTACAGACAGCACTTCGCCATCGGCTGCCGTACACTGCTTCAGCTGATGATATACCCTGCAGCCCTGACCATCCACATAGGTATACATGCTATCGCGTTTTGGAAAGTAGACAATCGCGAGATGTACCTCATGCTCATGCAAAACGGCACTGCAAATCGACCAGGTATCCTTCTGGTGCAAATAATCCAGGGTTCCATCGATCGGATCCAGTACAAGCGTATAATCATAGTCCTGTTTCAAAAAGCAGGTGCGACTTGCCGTATCCTCCTCCACATCCAGACTCAGTACAGCCTGATATTCCGGAAGTACAGCCTGCAACAGAATTTCCTGAACGATTTCATCGGCTCTGGTTTTGGCTTCCCGCATGCGCAGATGACGTTCATCCTCATCCTCCACCGCTTCCACCTGTTTGCCCTCATTGACGATGGTCGCCTGCATCATATCCGCAACAATACCGGCGATACGAGTTGCGGTAAACAGGCATTCATATAGCTTCTGATACTCCATGCGTTTTCTCCCTTCCTGATGACTGTGCATGTGCATTTGCAGTCATATCCTCATTGGTATGTATGAAGCTCAGTATACTATCGGCGATTGCAAAAAACAAGTCCTTCGCGAATGATTGCTTTACATTTCACGCTTCACATACCCCTATACGAGTTAATTCACGTATGAACTGTTACATATCCCGGTTGTTATAAACATACACAGTCACATTTCTATCGGACAGCTTTCTTTGCGAACACGCATAGCCTGTGCAAAAAAAGGAATTCAAAACAGATTGCTTATAACCTGTATGAATTCCTATCTGGACGTTAGGAAGCTTCCTTTAGCTTCCGCTTTCCATGAACAGCTTCCTGCTCTGTGTTTAGATGACGAAGGATATACATAGTGACAAGTATTACGAAAACAAAGGAAATACAATCAGCCAGCGGAGCAGAATACAAGGCTCCTTTCACACCGAATATGGTTGGAAGTAAAAGGATAAAGGGGACACTTAATACGAAATCCCTTAACAGCGACAGCCCGATTGAGAGCGTCGGTTTGCCTAGGGACTGCAAAAATATACTCATTGCTTTCTGCATACAGCATAATACAATCGTTCCTAAATACAAGCGGAAGGCCAGAACTGCGAATTCGTTATACAAGCTGTTTTCACTGCCAAAGATATGAATGATCTGAAGCGGGAAAAATTCAAAGCAGACCATCGCGATCAATCCCACGACAAGCTCTGCCAGCATCATGATTTTAAAGAGCTTCTTTACACGCTTCATTTCCCGTGCTCCATAATTATACCCGACGATCGGCTGTGCACCGGCTGCGATCCCCACAACAAAGGAAATCACAATCTGAAATACCTTCATGACGATACCGACAACAGTTAACGGGATATCAGCACCGTATTTGGACTGTGCACCGAAAATAACCAGGACATTGTTCATGACCCCCATGATGACAACAATGGAAATCTGTGTAAGAAAGCTGCTGATGCCCAAAGGCACAAGTTCCTTCAACAGGGAAAGCCGCAACTGAAAGCTGTCTTTTTTTAGCTTCACAGACTTGAAATGCTTTCCATAATACATTGCCAGTAATGCGGTGACAATCTGTCCGATGATCGTCGCCAGTGCAGCTCCCTTCATCCCCCATCCCATAATAAAGATGGCGATTGGATCCAGAATTATATTGATGATACATCCTGCCAGTGTTGACAGCATCGCGAATTGCGGACTCACATCTGCGCGAATGATGGAATTCATCATATTTGCGAACATAAAAAACGGTATTCCCAGAACAATATAAGTGAAGTATTCATCTGCGTATGCGTACGTGTTTTCTGTTGCGCCAAAGCCAAACAAAACCTGTTTTCTGGTCAGCATTAACATAATTGTTAAAAGAATTGCCACCAGTACGGTCAATACGATTGCATTGCCAACACTGCGATGTGCATTCTCTTCATCCTTTTTCCCCTGACAGATGCTTAAAAAAGCAGCGCAGCCATCTCCTACAAGCAACGCCAGGGATAGTGCAATAATCGTAATGGGAAATACCACATTGGTAGCCCCGTTTCCCAGATAACCGATTCCTCTTCCAATAAATATCTGATCAACGATATTGTACAAAGCAGATACCAGCAAAGACATGATGCATGGTATGGAAAACTTCAGCATGAGTTTTCCGATGGGTTCCTTAGCTAAATAACAATTTACATTTTGATTCATATAATCCTCCATTTCTGTTCAACATAACAAAAAGACCATAGCGGTAGCTTGCCACGCAAATGACCTTCACGTGTAAGCAACAGTTACAGTCTCTTTATGAATAAGTATAGCACACGAAAAATTTTCGTGTAAGCATTTTTTTATTTGCATAACCTGCTTTCTTATAGTATTCCAATGCTTATCAAAAATCAATGGCATGCCTAAGATAACTTCTATACGTTTGAGGAATTCATTACAAGGCAGTATGAGAATCTGCACGATTACTTCCTGCGGTTAAGCGTTCTACACCAAGCTTTTTCGTCTTTTCAGCTCATGCTATTACGACAGCGGTTCTCATCTCTATTTTTAAGGAATTTGCTGCAATATTAGCCACTGCGTGCATTATTTACCAGGATCGTTATTGATCCATGCATCGCTGTTTGACAGGCGAAGATTGTATACCACCCTTGGCATCCTCCATAGTAATTACAGCCCTTGCAAAGCATAACTACTTACAATACAGTTCTGTATGCATGCATTTATCTCAAAAAGCTTCCTCTGGCCCCATACATCCTGAACAGGTGTTAATTACAGAAAAGAGCTGTACTTGCACAGCTCTTTAGGTTATGGGTCATATTGCTATTCAGGAATGCTGCAGAGATTGTAAAATGGCAGGTCGGATATCATCTTCGACATCCAGCATATTCATCGCATCTACTGCACTGACATTGATTCTCTGCATCAGTTTTTTTACATGAAGAATAGTCGCTTCCACTTTTCCTTCTGCCTTCCCTTCTTTTTTACCTACAGCTATTCCCTGTAATAAGCCTTGTTCTATCCCTTGTTCCAGGCCCTTCTCAATTCCTCTCTGCTCGATAAAATCACTAAAGTTGCACATATCCATGACCTCCTCTTCTATCTCTCTCTCCATCAGTATACCATACCCCTTCTGCAATTGTTCCTTTTTATCCACTATTGCGAGATTTTTTATGAACAATATTTTTAACAGCTCCAGCAGTCTCTGCTTATTCTCATCCTTCTGCTTCACTGCATTCGCTATTTCCTTCTCTGTTTGTACGGCTTCCTTTTTCGGATATACCATGACTGCCGTTATCAGGTCGTAGTCCTCCTTCGCTGCATGCCATATGTTTGTTTCACATGTTTCCTGTATCCTATAGGTATTGATGACATCATCCTTTTGCAGGGCATGATTGATACAGATCCAGATGGAACAGACCTTTTTGATCCTTCCATAATCGGAATGCTGAAATCCTTCCTTTGGATGCTTCTGCTTTGCCATCAATCTGCCGCAGTAATACAAGGCACGCTTGATCAGAGGATACCCGGGATTATCCTTTGCCTGACTTTCCAGGTTGATGATCATGCGAAGTCGCTCTTTAGTGCATGATCTCTTTCCTGTATCTTCTTGCTTCGTGGGTAGCGCTGCTTCAAACTGGATATCGTATTTGATCTGTGATCCCGGTATGGATTCATCCGTTACCTCGATCTGCTTATCATCGATATACGTGCACGCAGCAGTATTATTTATGGAAGACATTTCGATATAGGACGGTATGTCCTTCAGTGGAATATCTGCAAATTCCGGAATGCAGCCCTTCATGACATAGGCGAGTATCTGTTTGTTTGACAACAGCTTTTTACAATACATATCATATGTTTTTTTATCATCGTAATGGGTAATCATAGACGCAGCTTCTGTGTGTTCCTTCACAATCATATCCCTTCTTTCTCTGCGATTCTCTTGTACTTCAGGAATATAATTCGGTGGAGCCCTTGTTCTGCTTTTGCTTTCATAAACAAAAAGAGCTGATGAAAGTCCGTATCTACAGACGGTAGGCGGTGCTGCATAGACAAGACAGACCTTACCGCCGACAGCCGATGCTCAGTGATGGTGTGCTGTATAAGCAGCGAAAAGAATCAGTCAATAGGTTAGAAGCATAACAAAAAAAGCTTCTAGCAGGCAGTTCTACAATAGCAAGGCCGGGGCTTTTGCGTATGGAATGCATGTGGCATGCTTGTATCTATTATATCGTTTCTCATGGGGCAGCCCCTCCTTTTTTCGTAACTACAGTCTAGCATATATCCTCATGAAAATACAGAGAAACAAAAATTTATGTGCTGTAAAGAGCAGCTCCTTCGTTTTACTTTTAGACAGGACCTTGACAAAACGCAGAAATAGAATAAGTATTTCTTATTATAAAATAAAAAGCCAGTCGCTAGGACTGACTGCTAATACGGTAACGCTTTAAAAATTCTTTGGTTCGCTCCTGCTTTGGATGCTCAAACAGCTGCTGCGGAGTCCCCTCCTCAGCGATAACCCCCTTGTCCATAAACACGACACGGGAGCTGATATCATGGGCAAACTGCATTTCATGAGTAACAACGATCATCGTCAGACCCTCACTGGCCAGATCCTTCATGACATCCAGAACATCGCCTACCATTTCCGGGTCAAGAGCACTCGTCGGCTCATCAAACAGCAGAACCTCCGGTTCCATGCACAGGGCACGGGCAATGGCAACACGCTGCTTCTGGCCACCGGAGAGCTGCATGGCACTCGCATTCGCAAAGGACTCCATACCGACCTTTTTCAGGTACAGCATTGCCTTCTCCTTCGCATCTGCCTTGCTTCGCTTCAATACCTTGATCTGTCCCAACATACAATTTTCAAGCACGCTTTTATTATTGAACAGATTGAAGGACTGAAACACCATACCGACATGCGTTCGATGCTCATTGATATTGATTTCCCCCTTCAGGATATCCTTATCGTGATACAAAATTTCTCCTGCATCCGGTGTTTCCAGCAGATTGATGCAGCGAAGCAGTGTGGACTTGCCACTCCCGCTGGATCCGATGATGGTGATTACCTCACCCTTGTCGCAATGAAAATCAATATCATTCAAAACCTCCAGAGAACCGAAATGCTTCTTCAGATGCTTGATTTCTATGATGGAATTCATATTACTCACTCACCCTTTCTACCGGTACGCTCTGGGAAGATGGACCGGATGATTTCGGCATATTCATGCGTCCCTCAACAAAGGAGAGAAGCTGGGTTGCCAGTGTCGTCAGCAGCAGATACAAAATGGCCGCTACGATAAAGGTCGGTACATACAGCATCAGACTTCCTGCAACGGAGCTGGACTGGAAATACAGTTCAATCACACCGATAACATTCAGCATGGAGCTGTCCTTGATATTGACGATAAATTCATTTCCGATGGAAGGGAAGGAATTGCGAATCGCCTGAGGTAATATTATGCTCATCATCGTCTGTGTAGAGGTCATTCCCAGACTGCGAGCCGCCTCATTCTGTCCCTTGTCAATCGACTGGATACCGGCACGGATAATTTCAGCCATATATGCTCCCGTATTGATGGAAATAATCGTAATACCGGCGGTTACCGGTGACCAGTTCAGCACCGGACGAAGACCGTGATATATGATCAGCGCCTGCACCATCATCGGTGTTCCACGGAAAATCCATACATACAGACCGACAAAGCCGTGCAGTATTTTCTTGCTTATGCGGGATAGCGGTGCATCGCGTTCTTCAATGCGCACAGCACGAATTCCTCCCAGCAGCAAACCGATCAGCAGACCGATCAGTGTACCGCACACCGCAAGAAGCAGTGTTATCTTAATCCCATACCAGAACAGCGGAATGTTGTCCTGAAAAATCCACCAGGCCTGGGCAAACATCCCATCCGGTTTTGCGGATGCTACTATCATCATGGTAATCTCCTATTCTTTTGTTATTCTGTTTTCGGCTGACTCTCTCTTGCTTCCTTCATCCACTGATCTCTTGTTTCCTTGGAAATTCCATCCAGTGATTTCTGTACGGCATTGAACAGCTCAGAATCACGGCTTCCCTCTTTCAAACCGACAGATACAGAGGTATCGATATCAAAGCCCTTGCCCTTCGCAAAATGTACGATCGTTAAATCCTTGTTTGCTTCCACAGCCCCCTCGGCAACCGGAAGCTCTGCTGTGATTCCATCCACTTCCTTATTTTGCAGAGACAGAATCATTTCCGGGTACGTCGCCTTTGGTGTCGCATGCTTTACACCCTTGATCTGATCGATGATCGTATCGTAGTTCGTGCTTTTCTGACCGATGATGGTCTTGCCCTTAAACTGCTGAATATCATTGAATTTCGCAGCCTTATCGCCCTTACGCACGATCATGACCATTTCCGATTCATAATATGGAGATGTGAAGTCAATTCCATTTTCACGTGTTTCATCCTTCGTCATACCGGCGATAATCGCATCAATTTCACCGGATTCCAAAGCCGGCTGCAGGCCGTCCCAGGATACCTTTTTGATGACGATTTCACGATCGAGATCCTTTGCAATCTGACGTGCAACACGTACATCATACCCGTCACAGAAGCCGGCCCCGCCAATAGAAACACTCGTTTTTGTCTGTTCCTTCGTCTGCCAGTTGAATGGCGCATAATTGCACTCCATGCCAACTGTAAAGGTTTCCTTTCCCGTATTTTTTGAAACATCCTTGTCGTCATCACTGCTGCCGCAGCCTGTCAGAAGCAATGTCATGGCAAAAGCTGCCGTTACTAATTTTTTCATAATGTAGTCCCTCTTTCTTTTCTTTCGCGTATGCCGCCTGTGGAATATCTACCGCTCATCCATGCAATTCCATAGATAACAAAAAAGCCGTGCTATTACACGACTCACTCACACAAAGCAGAGTTGTTAATAGCTCCTCTTCTTAACGAAGGAGTGCCATGAGTATTTCCCATGACCCCAGAAGTGCATCCGCCAATGCAGCCTCTTCGGCGATGATTACCTTTCAAAGCTATCCCAGTCTGCCGACTCCAGCCTTTACTCTGACGCATCGCTGCCTCTATACGATTTTTCTGTCTTATATACTTTAGCTTAAATCCCGACATTTGTCAATGGCCTGTGAATATTTCATGAAAGTTTTTCATACTCTTTCATTTTCCTTCTGCGTTGCAGATACAGGATAAGAGCAAGCAGACCCAGCCCGAGCGCACCACCTGCTGTATCAATCAAAACATCCTTGAGCTGCCCGCTTCTGCCCGGTACAAACAGCTGATGAAATTCATCCGTTGCCGCATAGGCGGCTGTAGCTGTCAATGCCAGAAGCAGCCACGGCTCCTTCTTATATTCCCGTATCGTAAGTCCCAATAAAATGGCCAGTATCGCATATTCACTCATATGTGCCGCCTTGCGTACCAGAAAACTGGTCATATCCTGAATGATTTCATTCTTCATGATATCCAGTGAGAACAACGCATCCAGAAGGCGTACAAAGAAATCGCTCATTTCCTGTGAATCATCCGCAACCTGTGCAGAGAACCAGAAAATTACAAGCATCCAGAAAATGCACAGGATCGCATAGCAGTGTTTCTTTTTCATGCATATCACCCTGTGCATCATTATAGAATAAGATCAATAAAAATACCAGTATATTTTACCTCAACCATCCCGTTTATGAATAGAGCTGTATTATTTCTCCTGAGAATTTGAAGGTATGGTATCTACGGTTTTAAAGCTATAGCCAAGGTCCTTCATATTTTTGATAAAGGTATCCATCGCTTCATAATTTCCTTTATTGCTTGGATGCAGCAGATAAATCGCCCCCTCGTGATAATGCTCCATCATCGTCTTCAATGCCTCACTGCCCGGCACGTCACTTGCATAATCGTAATAGGCATGACTCCAGAAGTAATTGCTATAGCCAAGATCCTTTACCAGCTTCATCGCACGTTCACTGCTGCCGCCCTTTGGAAAGCGGAAGACCTTTTTCATCGGCTGCCCGGTTACTTCCATATACGTTTTTTCCGTTTCCGTTATCTCTGCGACAAATTTATCTATGCTTGCGGCATTTGCAAGTGTTGTCATATCGTAATGATGCCAGCTGTGGTTCCCGATCACATTGCCGTCCTGAACAAGCTGCCGGATGAAGTCTGCTTCTGTTTTTATATAATTTCTCGTCAAAAAATAGGTTGCCTGCACATCATTCTTTTTCAGAACCTCCGCAATCTGCTTGATATAGGTGATATCATTACCACCCTCATCAAAGGTCAGATAGATCACCTTTTCTTCTGGTCCCTCATAATAGGAATCGTATTTCTTTAACAGCTTTTCATCCTTGGCACCCGTTGTCCGCTGATGATCCTTGCTTTTATTAAACCACCATTCCTCCATGGTATTGTCATAGCTGTCATGATCATAATACAGCTTGGTATTGGTCGGATCAGCACATACCTGAACTCTGCGCTTTACACGTGCACTATTGCCGCTGGCATCCTTTGCCGTATAGGTCAGTGTGTAGGTACCCTGTTTCTTCATATTTACACTGCCTTCGCTTTTTACGCTTTTGCTAACATCACCATCATAATTATCACTCGCCTGATAGCCCGGCTCCTGATAGCTGCCATTCTCAAATACCCGGATAGACGAGCCACCCTTTAAATTGATTTTCGGAGGCGTCGTATCAATGACATTGACCTTACGCTCCACTGTTTTCTGATACTTGTCAAAGGTATAGGTCAGCGTATAGGTCCCCAGCTTCTTCGTGTTCAGATTCCCCTCTACCTTCACCTCATCACTATAATCCGAAAAGCGAAACCTCGCCCGAGCTCCGGGATCCTGAAAGCTGGTATTCACTTCCACATCCATGGTCTTCGCGCCGTTCAGCGCCAGCAGCGGCGTAAACAGTCCGCTGAAAAACAGCAGTTTTATCAGCAGGGCAGCCACCATGACTCCAATCAATCCTATAATTCCATATATCATATTCTTGCAGCGTCTGCTCACATGCATCACCTCTACACTAACGATATGATAAGCAGCTGCGATTTATGCCGTATACAAGCATAGGATAATATACTTATCGTATCCGTACCTTTAGCAAATCCAGTTCCATACATTCGTAATGATTTAGCATATGCAGTATATGAAAGCATGAAAATTACAACAAGCCGCTGATGAAAAATATCGCTCCACATACTGTATTCCGTAAATAACCATAATATAATAAAGCATATGGCAGGTGATGTGCATGAAGAAAATCCCTATTGGGTTAAAGGATTATCGCAAACTGAAGGAAGAAAACTATTATGTTGTGGATAAGAGTCTGATGATTAAAGAATTTATGGACCGGGGCAGCGCGGTTACTTTAATCACACGGCCAAGGCGTTTTGGGAAGACCATCAATATGAGCAGGCGCTGCCCGCCCATGGCGTGCTGGCAGAATTCTTTGATGTCATAAAGGACTCCCGAGATATTTTCAAGAACACTGCCATTATGCAAACAGAATATGCAAAGGATATCAATTCATATCCGACTATTTTTCTATCCTTCGCAGATGCAAAGGGTGATAAGGATAATATTGTCATGCAGATGAAGCTCCAGCTATTAAAGGAATATAAAAAAAATGAGCAGGTGCTTGAACATATCGATCGATTTGAAAAGCCTGGATTTGATTTAGTTATGAATGGTATGTCCAATTTACAGGATGGCTCCTTACATGCAGTTGTAAATGCGATCAGCTTTCTGATGACATAATGCCATCAGTATTACGGAAAACGGGTAATGCTGCTCATAGACGAATAGGCGCTGCCCGCCCATGGCGTGATACACCGTTTATCGAAGCACATACACAGGGGTTCTATGACGAATTGCGCAACGCTCTGGCATCCATGCTTCATACGTCTTTAAAAACAAGCAATGATTTACAATATGCAATGCTAACGGGTATACAAAGAGTTGCGAAGGAGAACACGCCTAAGGCGGGCAGAAGCCTCTTTTCAGATTTGAATAATCTTTTACGTATGCACTGTGAATGACAGCCCCTATACGCAATATTTCGGATTTACTGAAGTAGAAGTCAAGACAGCCTTACAAACCTACGCTATACCATTTACACAGGAATTAAAGCAAATGTAGGCGCTGCCCGCCCATGGCGTGACGGGTACAATATGGGAGGCATCGACATCTACACTGCTAGTGGGCAGAGCCTAATCCATGGTCAGTTATAAATTACCTGGATAGAAAGCAGTTAATTCCTTACTGGGTTAATACCAGTTCAAATAAAATGATAAAAGCTGCTATGCGTGCGTGTGATAAAACCTTCAAAGAAGGATATGAAGAGCTGATCGAACGTGGTACCGTCACAGCTTTAGTTAATTATGAAGCATCATTTTACGAAATCAAAAATACCAGCAGCCTTTGGGGGTTGTTTGCGCCTCAGGCGGGCAGTGCCTGAACGCCGGTTACCTGACAACAAAAACTACGCTGGATGCGTTAGAAGGAAGATATGTGTTAAGAATACCAAACAAAGAAATAAAAAGAGAATTCCAATCACTGACAGCCTATTATTTTCATACAGACGAAAGCAGTGTAGCTATGCTGCTGGAGGATCTTTTACAAGGAAATCTTGAGAAGTTCGCCTTGCGCTATCAAACCATCTTGGAGGATACCGCCAGCTATTACGATCTTGTGAACGAAAACTCCTATCAGGCCCATTGGCCCGCAGTGCGTACATTACGTTTAGGTATGCTAATGCCTTTAGAAAACAGCTATAAGATCATCAGTAACCGTGAAAAGGGGCAAGGCAGATTTGATATCTGTTTAGAAAACAAGAAGCAGGACAAACCATCCTTTCTGTTTGAATTGAAATATACAAAGGATGATTCTGTTAATCTCAAGAAACTGGCCAAGCAGGGATATGAACAGATTCTGGCAAAGCAATATGATCAAGGCTTGCATCATGCGATGCGCATTGGTCTTGCCCATCGCGGCAAGCAGGTGGAATTATACACGGATCTGTAATAACACGTAAAAGCGCAGGCTGAGAGTAGGCTGCGTTTTTTTCTATATCATCCATTCATCTGCTTATAGGAATCTCTATCATGAGAATACTCTTTCATACGTATGCCTACAAATTTAATCACAAGCAGCTTCTTTTGTATAATGATACATTGCAATAAGCTGTTCCGCACATCGAATTCCATCAATCGCCGCGGATACAATTCCCCCGGCATATCCCGCTCCTTCTCCGCAGGGATACAGACCGGAGACGGATAGACTCTGCAAATCCTCTTTTCCTCGTTCCAGACGAACGGGGGAGCTGCTTCTTGTTTCCACTCCGGTTAAAACAGCATCCCCCATCGCAAAGCCCTTCAATCTGCGATCCATAGCGGTAATGGCCTCTTCCATGGCGCTTGTTACATATGCAGGAAGTATCTCATGCAGGTCACAGGGGGTTACACCAAGTGCATAGCTAGGCTGCACACTGCCCATTGCTGTACTTGCACGATGCTTCAGAAAATCTTCAACTCGCTGTGCAGGCGCACGATATGCTCCACCGCCAAGTACAAACGCTTTCTTTTCCAGCGCCTCCTGATAGGCGATTCCATCCAGTGCCTGCTCCCCATAATCCTCCGGGCGTATTTGCACAAGCAGTGCGCTGTTGGCATTTTCCTGATCACGGGCATGCTCGCTCATTCCGTTGACGACCACACCGCCTTCTATGGAAGTAGATGGAACGACGCTTCCTCCCGGACACATACAGAAGGTATATACACCGCGTCCATTGGATGCGGTATGCGTTAATCTGTATTCTGCCGCAGAAAGCCGCGGATGTCGGGCAAGCGCCTTATACTGCGCCTGATTGATCAGCGTCTGCGGATGCTCGATTCTGGCACCGATCGCAAATGCCTTGGGATGCATGGTCACACCACGCTCATGCAGCAGCCGGTATGTATCCCGGGCGCTGTGTCCGATTGACAGGATCAGCTGATCCACCGGTATTTCCTCATCGTTGACGATAATCCCGCGCAGCTCTCCCTGCTCAATTTTAAGATCCTGCAGGCAGCTGGAAAACCGCACCTCTCCCCCCAGCGCTATGATTTCCTCACGCAGGTGCTTTACAATATCACGCAGCAGATCTGTGCCGATATGCGGATGTGCCGTATACAGAATATCCTGTGGAGCACCGAAGCGGACAAGCTCCTCCAAAACCTTATGTACACGCAAATCCTTGGAACGGGTAGTCAGCTTACCATCAGAAAACGTACCGGCTCCCCCCTCCCCAAACTGCACATTGCTCTGCGGATTCAGCTTACCGTTCTGCCAGAATTCCTCCACGCTTTTCACACGCTCCTCCACACACTGTCCACGTTCAATAACAAGCGGGCAGTACCCCATCTGTGCCAGAAGCAGAGCCGCAAACATACCGGCCGGACCAAAGCCAACGACTACGGGACGATGCGGTAAGCCAACGACTCCTTTTTTCGGATATACATAACGATACTCCTGCACACGGCTGATATCCTTAGCGTGCTTTCTAAGCACCTGCTCCTCATGCTTCACCCTGCAATCAATGCAATAAGTAAAATGCACATCCTTCGCCTTGCGGGCATCGAGGCTTTCGCGATAGATTCGCCAAAAGAGCAGCTCCTCTTTCGGGATATGTAGTTTTTTAACAATTTTATCCGACAGCTGATCCAGTGATTCTTCAAGCGTCAGCTTGATTTGTTGTATACGCAGCATGACAATCCTCCTATTCAGGCATAAAGATGCTTTAAAAACTTAACTTTTTTGGAACAAATAATTATAAAGCAGGACATACTAAGCGTCAGCAGCATAACCAGACCATATACAGCCAGAGAGTTCATCAACGGCCATATACGAAGCAGCACATTTACAAACATGATATGCATGACATAAATCAACAGAGATAACACGCGCAGTGTCTTGTATACCTTGCTATGCGGCAGATGGATGCGCAGCAAACCCAGAAACAGAAAGAACATACAGGGCAGCAGCATAACATACATGCTTGTCAAATCGTGCATGAAGCCGTTATCCCTGAGTGTGAAGCATTCCGCAAACAGCAGCACCAGGCTGAGCAGAAGTCCCAGCAGCACCTGCCAGTTTTTCAGATATAACGTACGCTGTGCAAACAAGGCGCCCATGGCAACAAATATCACACCGAAGAACAGACCGTTGCGCGTGGTGGAAAATACCTGCAGATATACCTGATACACGGTTTGTATCCCCGGAATCTGCAGCAGATATCCGCCGTAAACATTCCCCGCCATACCGATCAGATACAGAAGGAAGCCAAGCAGGATCGTTTTCCCAAGCCCCAGCTTAAACAGACAGAAATAAACGATTGGAACTGCAACCAGCAGCGCAGGCAGAAACCAGAGATGATAAAAGCTTCCTGTAAAAAAGAAATCACGGACATACAGCAGCAGGCTGTTCACGGTGATACCATCCTGCCCCTTTAACAGCATATAGGTAAAGGGCAGATACAGAATCGTCCAGATGATATATATTTTACATAGCCTCCACAAATAGTGCTTCAGCTGCGCTTTGTTCTCATAATCGTTGTATTCCCGCTTGAAATCCAGCTTACGGAAAAACAGAAAGCCGCTCGCCACAAAGAAGAACGGTACCGCCAGTCTGGCCAGAATCTGTACAAGGATAAAGTTGCCGGTGGCATCCACATCCAGCAGCGGTCCGGTATGAATACAGACCACTAGAAATGCACTGATGAATTTTGCGACATCCAGCGCGTAGTAAGTTTTTCGTTCCACGATAATCAACCATCCCTTCTCTTGAAAAATAGCCACACCCGCTGTGGCTATTTGTATATTCTTGGTACCCGCTGTGAAATCCAGCAGAGTGTTTCGTTGTTTATGGTATGTGCAAGTCTGCTGAGCTCATCGACTGCAAGGAATTCGTCTCCATCACACCCGATCAAAGTAGCGACATCCCCCTCACGAACACCATCAAGTCCGGTGATATCCACCATCATCTGATCCATACAGATATTCCCGATGATGGGAACACGCTTTCCATGCAGCAGCACACAGGCTCCCTGATTGGATACACTGCGCGGATAGCCATCCGCATATCCGACAGCCAGTGTCGCCACCCTCGTACAGGCTTTTGCCTTGAAATGACGGCCGTAGCTGACTGTAACACCGGGCTGGATATCCTTTACCAGAGAAACATTCGCCTTCCATTCCATAATCGGCTGAAACTGCGGTGCAGTGCGGATTTCCAGTGCATCATCACTGGTAACTCCCATCCACAGCAGACCCGGACGTACGTAATCATAGTGCAGATCCGGATAATTCAATATTCCATAGCTGTTTTGCAGATGCGTTGTGCCGGGATGAATCCCTGCTGCCCGCAAATCCGCCAAAACACGTTCAAACAGGGCAATCTGATGATCCGTGAAGGCACAGTTTTCCTCATCCAGACAGTCACTGACGCTGAAGTGGGAGAAAATACCGCAAACATCCAGATGCTCAAGCCGATACAGAGCTTTGATATCCTCAATGTGATATGCATGATCCTGAGCGATGATTCCGATTCTGGACATCCCGGTATCCACCTTGACATGTGCCTTGATTATCAATCCCTGCTCAAGCGCATATGCGTTCAGCTTTTCTGCATATTCCTTTGATACCAGCGTCTGAATCAGGGAAGCCTCGTTCAGATAATGAAAATGAACAGGCGGCGTATAGCCCAGCACCAGGATCGGACTCTTGATGCCGTTTTCGCGCAGTCTGACACCTTCATCCACACTGCTTACACCGAAAAAGTCGATACCCTGCTGTTCCATCATCAGGGAGCATTCCACATCGCCGTGCCCATAGCCGTTCGCCTTGACGATTGCCATGATCTTGCTTGTCGAGGGAATCAGCTTCTGTACTTCCTTTATGTTATGTGAGATCCTGGACAGATCGATTTCCAGCCAGGAACGCGTATTGCTCTTCAGCACATTTTCCACCTTCTTTATTATTCCATTGCCAGTGCAACAAGCTTGTCAATCAGTTCCGGAAACGGAATACCGGCTTCCTTCATCATCGTCGGATAACGGGAGGTGTCGGTAAAGCCCGGAATGGTATTGACTTCATTCAATACGATGGTATCCTCCGGTGTCACAAACATATCAACACGGGTCATTCCCTTGCAGTTCATGGCACGATATGCCTTTTTCGCAATTTCCCGTGCTTCCTCAAACAGCTTCGGGCTGATTCGTGCCGGACAGTAGATATGCGAATCCACCATCTCATATTTTCCTTCATAATCGAAGAACGGCGCAGCTGTTTCGATTTCATCCACACTGCCCGCAAAAAGCTCCTTGTTTCCCATCACAGCTACTCCGATTTCAAAGCCTTTAATGGTTGTTTCCAAAATGACCTTGCCCTTCCCGTCATGATAGAACGCATCCTTCATCGCTTCCTCAAAGCCGTCAAAGGATTCCATCTTATGAATGCCGAAGCTGCTTCCGGCATTGGCCGGCTTAATAAAGATCGGAAGTCCCAGTGCTTCCTTCGCATGCTCGTATACTTTGCGATAATCCAAATCATCAGCCTCATATACACAGACAAACGGTGCACATGTTATACCGGCATGCTCCATGACGATATGTGCCATTTCCTTATCCATGCAGATGGCGCTGCTCATATGACCGCAGCCGACATAGGGAATGCCACTGAGCTCAAACAAGCCCTGAATCGTTCCGTCCTCACCGTTTTTCCCATGCAGAACCGGGAAGATACAATCCACCTCCATGCGTGTAAAGGTTCCATCCCCGTGCAGCTTTAAAAAGCCTTTGCAGCCCTCGCTGCTGGATAATACACACGGGGTGCAGTGCTCCTCACACAGCCAGGTATCATGCTCGATTCCCTCTACATCACCATCATATGCATACCATTTTCCATCCTTGCTGATTCCGATGAACATAAGCTCATAACGCTCTTTATTGATTTTGTGAATCAGACTTCCCGCTGAATGCAGAGAAACCGGATATTCACTTGACTTTCCTCCGAATATAATTGCTAATTTAATCTTTTCCATATATATGTACTCCTTACTGTTGTTCACTGACAAGTGCATCCACCACTTCATCCAGCTTCATTCCGCGACTTCCTTTCACCAGCAGCATGCATTCCTTATGCATGTAGGGCTTGAGGTAGCTCAAAAGCTCTTCCTTATCCGTAAAATGACGCACCAGTGTATGCTCCATATTATCTCTTGCCCCCTGAGCGATGTAGCAGGCCATATCCCCAATCGTGAGGACCTCCTGCAGGTGATAGCTGCTGATCTCCTTACCAAGCGTATAATGAATCATGTCACTTGTTTCTCCAAGCTCCAGCATATCGCCCAGCACCGCCAGTTTATAGGGTATGTCAAATTCCTCCATCGTATCCACCGCGGCTAAGGCGCTCTGCGGATTGGATTTATAGGAATCATTGAGAATCAGACACTGATCCACCCTGACTAGCTCATTGCGCAGTCCGGTTTTTTCCACGCTTGCAAAGCCCTCGGCGATTTCATCCTCATCCATACCCAGTGCTCTGGCTGCCATCCATGCAGCTGCAGCATTCATCGCCTGATGCTTTCCGATCATATCCAGCTCATATTCATGGCCCTCAATAGAAAAGCGTAGACCGTCTGCCAGCTGATGCACCTCACGAACAACCACATCATTGCGTTCCGACTTTCCAAAGGTACGGATCTTAATATCGCCCGGTATCTGTTTTTCAACAGCGGCATTACGCAGAAGCTGCTGATCTCCATTATAAATCAGCAATCCATGCTTTCTGAGTCCCTCTGTAATTTCCATCTTCGCTCTGGCGATATTCTCCATCGTTCCCAGATTTTCCAGATGCGCAGTGCCGACATTGGAAATAATAGCGATATCCGGACGTACGATTTTCGTCAGAAAGGAAAGCTCCTGCAGATTCTCCATTCCCATTTCCACAACCGCCGCCTCACAATTCTCCGATAAAGAGAGCAGTGTTAAGGGTACGCCGATTTCATTATTGAAATTCCCAAGCGTTTTCTGAGTAATAAAATGCTTTGCAAGAACGGAGGCAAGAATATCCTTCGTACTCGTTTTTCCATTGCTGCCGGTAACTCCGACAACCTTCATATTCAGCTGATCACGATAAGCCTTCGCAAGCTTCTGTAAAGCCATCGTCGTATCATCCACCAGAATTACGACGACAGCTTTGGGCGGGTTTGCTTCCCTGCGTTCCCACAGCACAGCTTTTGCGCCGTTATCAATGGCCTGCTGCACATAGTCGTGCCCGTTGTTGTTGACTCCATGAATCGGTATGTAAAGGTTTCCCTCCACTACCTTTCTGGAGTCGATGCAGACACCCTGTATTTTTTCCTCAATATCTGCATTTTCTATGTAATCCGCATCCAGCATGCGGATAATAGCGTCTATCGATCGGATAATCATATGGCTCATCCCTTCTGTTTCCTATCTACCTAAACGTTCCTGTTCGCGTAAAACGAATAGGACTATATACACGCTAAATATTATATCATAAGCATGCAGCGTTGAAGCAAAGAATTTCGTAAAATTGTTCAGCTTCCCTAATTCGTAAGAATGTAAGCCTTTAACAAGCAACACTGCAAAAAAAACCACTGCCTCCCTAGCGGTACAGTGGTTTAAGAAGCTGGATCAAGGATTACAGACACGCAATCCCTGCTTGCGCATGCAGACCATCTTTCATGGAATACAGCAGGCAATGTCAGCACTTCACAATGGGAGAATAAATCTCGGTGATATTCTCCTTTAAATCCGACACCTCATCCGGATGCGTGATGTAAACATCATACGGTGGAAGCCGATAGGTATAGCCTTCCGTCTCCATCCATTCCTGATGTCTGGCATAAACCGATGGAATCTGATGATAGCTCCCCCTGCATACGGTGCGGATACACAGCCCCGGTGAGAAATCACGCGTACCGGTAACCCGTTCCTTTACCGGAATGGCGAATTCCATATCAAAGCCCTCATCCTGATACTCCTTGCTGTGATACATGGAAAGCGGCGCCTTACAAATGGTCAAATGCTCGCGGCGGATGCGTTCAAACAATGGCTCATAGAAAGGGATATAGCCCTTTGCACAATCCTCCATGTTTACCATGCGGCGTGTGGATAAAAGAAACATTTCCGGTTCCTCAACCAGTTGAATATCAATGTTATCCAGATAGGACATTACCGCCTCTTTTTCCTGCAGCGTTTCCACATCGGTTTCCAGCTCATGAAGCGTCTGTTGCAAGAAGAGGAGCTGCTCCTGCAATACTCTTCGATGGGAAAGCAGGGCATCCTGCAGCAGCTTTGCTTCCCCCTGCTCCTCCCATTTCAACAATGTACGAATTTCATCCAGCGAAAAGCCGTATGCCTTCATACGATTGATAAACAGCATACTCTTCAGCTGCTCAATGGCATAATAGCGATATCCGCTTTCTGCTTTGATACAGATTGGATTCAAAAGATCAATGGTTTCATAGTATCGCAGCGTTTTGGTAGAAACCTTGCATATTTTAGAAAATTCACCGATTGACAGCATACACATTCCCTCCTGTTATTCTTTATAATACACCCTTCCCCCAGGGATGAGTCAACCCGCAAAAATACCAGTAGCGTATACGTTATACAAAAATCAGCCGCTATCGTTATGGGTTCCATAGCTACCCGGCTTCTTACCCTTTTGCATTATATAGCCATTCCAGCGATTTGCCTGCTCATAAAAAAGGAAAGACGGGTATGCTTACAGCAACCTGCTTTCCTTTTATCCCTTTATCCCTGCAACTATCAACCAAATCCAATAGCAGCTACCTACACGGAAAATCCGCTTCTTACAGCTCCTCCAGATAAGCCTTTAAAAGTGTAAAGGTCGCATCAAAGGATGCCAGATCCAGCGCTTCCTGCGGCGTATGAATATCCTGCATCTTCGGTCCCATCGTGACGATGTCCATATCCTCATCCATCGCCTTGAACACACCGCATTCCAGACCACCGTGTACCGCTACCAGCTGCAGCTCTTTTCCCAATACCCTATGGCATACCGTTTTCAGGCATTCCCGCATTGGTGAATCCGCACGATAGCTCCATGCCGGATAGCGTGCCTCATGCTCGCTATGAAAGCCGAATACCTCCGCTAGAGCATCCATCTCCATCGCCAGTGTATCTACATAGGATTCCATGGCTCCGCGTAAAGATGCATTGATGGTGAGTGCTTCCTCATCCGTCGTCACAACGCCAATATTGCTGGAGGCTGTACTCAGACCCTCGATGCTCATGGAATGATGACGGAGTCCGTTTGGCAGGGTCATGAGGAGTGTGATCACCTCTTCACTGTCTTCGATGCATAGGACAGCGTCAAGTGCTATTTCCTTTACAGCCAGATCCACACCGGCATCACTGAACTCCAGCTCCCTTGCGAAAATCGTTTTCATTTCCTGCACGCAGGCAGCAACCGTTTCCAAATCTGCCTGACACACAAATGCCGCCGATGCCTCTCTTGGAATCGCATTATCCTTGATTCCCCCCTGCATCCAGCTCAGCTGCACACCATAACGCCGGTTCAGTGTGAACAATACTCTTGCCAGCAGCTTGTTTGCATTGCCATGTTCCTTGTCAATTTCGCCACCGGAATGTCCGCCATGAAGTCCGAACACATCTATCTGATAGCCGTTTCCATCTGCCGGTACCAGTATGCGTTCCTTTCTCATAATGACATTGACACCACCGGCACTTGTTGTACAGGTCGCATTTTCTCCACCGTCATCCAGGTTGATCATCCGCTTTGCCTGAAAATATTCCTTTTTCAGTGCCATCGCACCATATAGTCCAACCTCTTCCTGCACCGTAAATACACATTCCAGAGGCGGGTGCTTCGCATGTGGATCACCAAGCAGTGCCAGCATGTAGGCAACACCGACACCATCATCTGCACCAAGCGTAGTTCCCTTCGCTCTTAAAAAGCCGTCTTCAATATACAGCTGCAGCGCATCCTTTTCAAAATCAAAATCCGTATCCTTGTTTTTTTCACATACCATATCCGTATGTGCCTGTAAAATGATAGGAGCATGATCCTCATAGCCGGCTGAAGCATCCTTATACACAATGACATTATACATATCGTCCTGTATCCATTTCAGCCCGTGCTCCTTTGCAAACGCCACCAGATACTCACTGTATGCCTGCTCATGATAAGAGCCGTGCGGGATTGCCGTCATTTCTTCAAAGTATTTCTGATGAGCCTTTTCATGATTCAAAATATGTTCCATAGCTTACCTCCGTTGTTCTCTGCTATTGTACCACATTTCATAAACAAAACACTATTTCACACCTCAAAAAGCCTGTTTTTCAGGATAAAGAAGGGGATCTACTGATATATAAATACGCCAAGCAGACCGGAAAGCAGCATCAGTGCAATCGGATTGATTTTCCATGTTCTGCTGATGCCGAAAATAACAGCAAAGATCAAAACTGCCGATAGCTGTAAAGAGGACAGCGACAACGCTCCATTTTTGAAAAAGGCAATCGCAAGTATGATCATTGCAGCTGACATGATCAGGCCCAGCGAAGCTGCCTTTAAGCCCTTCAATATTTCCATGAAGATGACAGAGCTGGAAAACCGCTGAAAGATATGATAGAGTACATAGGAAATGAGCACGCCCATACAAATACAGCCTATGGTAGCTGCCAGCGCTCCGCTGATACCGGCTACCCGCATTCCGACAAACGTCGAGGTATTTACCGCCAGAGGTCCCGGCGTCATCTGCGAAATGGTTATAATATCCGTAAATTCCTGCATACTCAGCCAGTGATTGGACAGCACCACCTGATCACGAATCAGCGGAATGATGGCATAGCCGCCGCCAATACTGAACAGGCCGATATGGAAAAAGGCAAAAAACAGCTGCAGCAGCTTCATATGCATCCCCTCCTTCTTTTCCAATAAACACGCAGCACGCACAGCAGCGCACTAGCGATGATGAGAACAGCCACGTTTATCTGAAAAAAATAGTTTAAGATACAGACAAACGGTGTCATAAGCGTAAAAAAGATTTCCTTTTCCTTACGAATCAGCGCATACATATCCACGATCAAATCCACAATCAGGGCTGCCACCCCGGCCTCCATCCCATGCAGCACTGCCTGTACGAGCGTATTGTCCTGTATTACGGAATACAGCGCTGAAACAACTGCCAGAATCAGTAATGGCGGTAAAATCGCTGCGATACAGCTGATGAGCAGCCCAACAGCTCCTTTCACGCGATAGCCTGCCAGGGCGCTCATATTGATTGCGATTGCGCCGGGCGAGGATTGTGCGATTGCCGCAATCTTCATAAGCTCATCCTCATCAAAATAGGCTTTTTTCTCCACATAATATTTTCGTATCATCGGTATCACCACATAGCCTCCGCCAAAGGTAAAGGCACTGATGAATACATTGATACCAAACAGCCAGACGATATCCTTATAGTTTTTCATGTTATCACCATCTCTATGATAGCATTTGACATTGGATACATAAAATTATATTATTTCATAAGATAGATAACCAAATGGTTATGGAGGTGAGCATGGATATACGCAAATTACGGATTTTCCAGACAGTGGCACAGGAAAAAAGCTTTACAAGAGCAGCCCAGCAGCTGTATATGACACAGCCGGCAGTATCCAAGGCCATCCATGAGCTGGAGGAAGAGCTGCAGCTTTTATTATTTGAACGGTTTCCCAAGAAAACGATTCTAACTCCGGTCGGCGAACAGTTTCTTCAGCAGGTGCTGCAGCTGCTGCAGCAGTATGACAGCATGGTGCAGGAAGCAGCTTCCCTACAGGAATCATCGCTGCTGCAAATCGGCTCCAGCATTACGATTGCAAACGAATACCTATGTCCGCTGATCAAGCAGCTACAGCAAGCATATCCAAAGCTGCAAATCCGTGTTACCGTAGCAAGCACCGCTGCGATTCTGGAACAGCTGCAGCAGCATGCAATCGATATCGCATTTCTGGAGGGTGTCATACAGCAGGAGTCCCTGATCGTTCAGCCGCTTTCTACTTATCAGCTCAAGGCGGTTTGCAATCCGGATTTTCTTAAGCATCATCCCGTAAACGACCTTCGCACCCTGAGCGAGCTTCCGCTGCTGCTACGGGAAAAGGGAAGTGCAATTCGTGAAACCTTTGACAGCCTTATGCTTTTACACGATCTATGCCCACAGGCCGCATGGACATCGACAAATTCCACGGTTCTGATGAAGGGGGCGCAGGAAGGCTTTGGAATCGCCATATTGCCGGAGCGGATGGTAACAAAAAAGCTGAAGCAGAAAGAATTATGTGAAATCCAGCTGCCGCAGCTAACGCTCATGAATGTTAATCATATTGTCTATCTAAAGCATAAGCATCTCAACGCCCCTATGCGTGAGCTGTTGAAGCTGGCAGAAAAGCAGAAAGCTTTCATGTAACTCCATTCGTTTTTCTCGCGCATAAAACTAGCCATTTTATCCATAAGCTTTTATTCTATGAAACACCTCTCCCTTCAATAAGCAAAAGGACAGCAGGATATAAATCAGCGTTTGGTAAAAAACAAGCCGATATAAAAAAATATCAATATTGTATATCCCATACATCTATTGATATTTTTTTCTTTTTATAATCTTATATACAGCTTAACTACCTTCTTCATTTTGTGATATCCATCGTATCATGTATAACGAACATGTAGGAAAGAGAATCTCTTTCTTTCCAGGCAGATCGAAATACTTCCATCCTTAGAAACGCAGTATGGATAATACGACCATCACGGCAACGACCATGAGTATCAGAATACGGTAGATTGCCTTTTTCATGAATCCCACCTCTATTTCGCTATTTTTACCTTTGTCCAGTAATCGGAAATCAGCTTCTTCGTCTTTTCGTTATATTCAAAGATTTCATCCTTCGGATAACCGACACGCGGCATATAGGCATTATTTCCATAAAATTCGCCATCCTTGCCACTCAGCTCATCCAATACCTCGCCATTGCTGGAGGCATAGCCGACAAACAGTGAATTCTTCATACTCTCTTCATATTCCAGAACAAAGTTGATATATTCATTCGCCAGCTTTGGATTTTTGGCATCCTTAGGAATCACCATGGCATCACTCCAAAGATTCGTTCCTTCCTTCGGCATGAAATACTCCATATCCTTGTTTTCGGACAGGATGAAGGCTGCATCGCCGCTGTATACCAGTGCCAAATCCTTATTGCCGTTGATCATCGCATCAATGACCTCATCCGTCACAATTTCCGGGTCCATTGTGGATACTGTTTTCACCAGCCATTCATAGGCTTCCTGCAGCTCCCTTTCACTGGAGGTATTCATGGAATAGCCCAGTGCCTTCAGAGCCATCATGAAGCTGTCACGTTCTGAATCATACAGATACAGTCTTCCTTTGTATTTTGTATCCTGAAAGATATTGAAGCCCTCTTTTTCCAGATCGGCCTTTGCCACGTTATTTTTATTATAGACAATACCGACCGTTCCCCAGAAATATGGTGCGGAATACGTATTGTCCGGGTCATAGCTCAATCCCTTGACACCATCTGCCAGCACTGCCAGATTCGTGACCACACCTTTATCCAGCGGCTGCAGCTTCTCTTCCTTGATCAGACGCTCAATCATATAATCACTCGGGACAAGAACATCGTAGCTTTCGCCGCCCTGCAGCTTGGTATACATCAGCTCATTGGAATCAAAGGTATCGTAAATCACCTTTACCCCATACTGCTTTTCAAAGGCTGCATTGACATCCGGGTCCATATACTCTCCCCAGTTGTACACCTTCAGCGTATCACTGCCATATTTCGCAACGGCATCCTCTGTTGAGGTATTGCCGACGCCGCCCTTCAAAGCAAACAGCAGTCCTCCGATCACCAGTACAAAGCACATACCGACAATACCGCTGACCTTATAGGAAATCGGCTTATTGTTGCGGGCCGCCTTTTCACGCACCATAGGAACGATATTCACAATCAGCAGGGTAATCGTAATCATGATGACAATCAGTGTGGACAGGGAGTTGATACTCGGATTGATTCGCTTACTCATCGTCCATACCAGCGTAGAGATATTTTTCACACCGTTACCGGTCACAAAATATGAGATTATGAAATCATCAAAGGACATTGTAAAGGCGATGAGCGCACCGGATACAACTCCCGGCATAATCTGGGGAACGATGACCTTCCACATCGCCTGCGTCGGTCTTGCGCCCAGATCCATCGCTGCCTCAGCCAGATTGGGATCCAGCCCGCGAAGCTTCGGCATGACACTTAGGATTACATATGGCGTACAAAATGCGATATGTGCCAGCAGCATGGTCAGAAAGCCTTTTTCCATATGCAAAGACACATAAAACAGCATCAATCCCACAGCGGTAACGATTTCCGGATTCATGATAGGAAGATCGTTGATCTGCTGTACAACCTCCCGTACAATACGGCGGGACTTGCTCAACCCGATGGCGGTAATCGTTCCGACAATCGTAGAAACAAATGTCGCCACAACAGCGGTAACCAGCGTATAATAGATGGCCTCCATCATATTGCGGTCATTGAACATCTTGTGATACCACTGCAGGGAGAAGCCGTCAAAGCTCGTCAGGGAGCGGCTGCCGTTGAAGGAAAAAATCAGCATATATAAAATCGGAAAGTAAAAGAATACCATCACCAGCCCAAGGATGATTCTTCTGGAAAGCTTGCTGTTTCTCATTGCACATTCCCTCCCCGTTTTGCACGTACGCTGTCATCTCCCTTATCCAGACGACGTGTCACATACATACTGATCATGATAATCACTGCCATGATCATGGAGATGGCACTTCCGAAATTCCATTCACCTACTGTGATAAACTGATTTTCGATAACATTACCGATCATCATGTATCCACCGCCACCCATCAGCTTGGGAATGACAAAGCTGGACACCGATGGCAGAAATACAAGCGTGATACCGGAAATAACACCGGGCAGTGACAATGGAAAGGTGATCTTACGAAAGCGCTCCACACGGTTTGCGCCAAGATCATTTGCCGCATCCAGCAGCGAGCGATCCATTTTCGCCAGCGAGGATTCAATCTGCAGAATCATAAACGGTATGAAATTGTATACCATTCCCAGCACCACGGCGCCATCCGTATACAGCAGCTTCGCCGGCTCCATACCGAAGTAGGTCAGAATGTGATTGATCAATCCATTGTCTGCCAGAATCCCGATCCATGCATACGTACGTACCAGCATGTTGATCCACATCGGCAAAGTAACAAGCAGTATCAGAAGATTGCGTTTACTGGACTGTGAAATCGCATACGCCACCGGATACCCGATCAGGACACACAATACCGTTGTCATTAAGGCAATCCGCAGGGAAAGCCACAGCGTTTTTAAGAAATCAGGGTCTGTAAAGAATTTTTTGAAGTGCTCCAGTGTAAACTGCAGCGTTGCCACATCATTGCCCTGCTTCGTGAAGGCATACACGATGATCAGAAGCATGGGAATGACGATCATGGCCGTAATCCAGATGATATACGGATACGTTAATCGCTTAAAGGTCTTCATGTCAGTATCCCATCTTGCTCATGACATGGATATCCTCCGGATAGAAGCTCAGACCCACTTCGGCTCCTTCCTCGGCGATATCCGTTGTATGAACCTTAAATTCCCTACCCTGTGTAGAGAAGGTAACCTGATAGGTACCTGCGGTAATGTTATCCGGATCGAAATCATAATCCACATCGGAAATTTCCACATCGCTTTCATCACTCAGCTTCCAGCTCTGTGCATTTGCCCAGGTTTTCAAATCGGTATCAATGGCTGCACTTTCCTTTAGCTCATCCACTGTTTTAAAGAAGTTGAAGGCGGAAATCGCTTCATTCGCCTTTGGATTTTCCACGTATTTCTGCTGCACCACAAACACCTTGATGGATACACTCGTTCCGGAGCTGGTGGAGAAGGTTACCGGATACGTACCGATTTCCTCCGGTATATCATATTCAATCTTATTGATGGAAATATATTCATCATCCTGCGGACTCCATGCCTGTGCATCCGCACGGGCGATGATTTCCGCATCGTTGAGCTCCTTCACATCCTCGATATCCACATAGAAATCATTGGCGGAAATACGCTCCTTGGCATCACTGCTGGCAACGTCGTGCTCCTCCGTTACATTCATCATGACACTAACCGTGGTTCCCGGAACGGTTTCCACCATAATCTCGTAATGCACACCCTTAAACAGCACACTTTTTACGATGCCTGTCATTTTGCCGTCCTCTTCCTTCACGATATCCAAATCCTCCGGACGTATGACGACATCCACCTTTTCATTTTTCTTAAAGCCGAAATCCACGCAGTCAAAGCTGATATCATCAAACATCACCCTGTAGTCATCCAGCATAACACCCGGGATGATATTGCTTTCCCCAATAAAATTCGCAACATAGCGATTCTCCGGCTCATTGTAAATATCCGTCGGTGTTCCTACCTGCTGAATTTCGCCATCCTTCATGACCACGATTTTATCCGACATCGTCAAGGCCTCTTCCTGATCATGGGTTACATAGATAAAGGTGATGCCCACCTCCTGCTGAATCTTCTTCAGCTCATACTGCATTTCCTTGCGCAGCTTCAGATCCAGTGCACCAAGCGGCTCATCCAGAAGCAGCACCTTCGGTTCATTCACCAGGGCACGCGCAATCGCGATACGCTGCTGCTGCCCTCCGGATAATAGTGTGACATCCTTTTTCTCATAGCCCTCAAGACCGATCAGCTTCAGCATCTTCAATACCTTCTGCTCGATGACATCCTTGCTCATCTTCTTGATTTTCAAGCCGAACGCAATATTATCATATACATTCATATGCGGAAACAATGCGTATTTCTGGAATACCGTATTCAGCTCCCGCTTATAAGGAGGCACATCCGTGATATCCTCCCCATCGAAGATCACATGCCCCTCGCTCTGATTCAGAAATCCCCCAAGAATACGCAAAAGCGTCGTTTTGCCGCATCCGCTGGGTCCCAGCAGTGTCACAAATTCATTCTCATAAATATCGAGATTGATTCCCTTCAGCACCAGAGTACCGTCAAAGTCCTTCACGATATTCTGAAACTGTATCAGTTTTTTCTCTTCCATACGTTACGCCTCCTTAAAACAGCGGCGGAGTGGTGATCCACAATACCCGCGCCTCATTTTTTCCGTTGTTTTTCAAATAATGCCGATATTTCCCGTTAATATAAAAGGTTTCCCCCTTTTTTACAGGATATTCCTGATCGCCGTTCACCAGCGTTATTCTGCCCTCCAGCACGTATCCGAATTCCTCCCCGTCATGCGGATCGAATTCCTTACTGCTGCCCTGCGGTGACAGCTCCAGCAAAATCGGCTCCATTTCATTTTTCTGCGCATTCGGCACGATCCAGTGGATACAATATTCCTCATGCTCATCCACGAAATAATCTTCCTTTTTAAAGACGACCTTGTTCTCCTTGCTGTCTTTAAAAAAAGACGCCAGATCGGTACCCAGCGCCTCTAAAATATCCTCCAGAGTGGAAACGGAAGGGGATGTAAGGTTTCGTTCAACCTGCGACAAAAAGCCCTTCGTTAATTCACTCCGCGACGCGAGTTCCTCCAAAGTAAGATTGTTCTGTGTACGTAACTGCCTTATCTTCTGCCCGATATCCATACATACCTCCCTTTGTTTAGTAATACTAAACTTTGCGTATTATATTTGAAACAGGATGATTATAACATAAAACTGAGCATATGCAATACCCTGCAAACAAAAAGTTTAATATTTTAAACTTTTTGTTTAATAGATAGCAAAAGCCAAACAGGTTTCCTTGGCAAACAGGGAAAATTCCGACTTAATCACATATTTTCACACAATTTACATATCTTTTAACTATATCTTTTTATTATAGTAACTGTGGGCAAAGATATTCTTCGCCTAGATAGAAAATAACTCCCCTAATTATTTTCTATACATTCTATCCCCTTAATAATTTATTGTATTAAGAAAAAAGGCGTATCCCTAGCGCTTTTTTTCTTGTTTCAGTCTTTGCATACAGGCAGCAATGCCAGTCTTCATAGCATAAGCAATACAGCTTTCACCATGGAAAAGAAAAGCGGTGTGATACAGCAGACATAGCCTCCCCATACAAACACATAATTTCTATGCCTATGTACAGCACACACACTGTTAATCGCTTACATCCCGCATGCATTCATTGTGCTCATGCAAATATAAACTTTTCATTAACTTGGATTTTTCTGCGGACATGAGCTTTACAAACGCTATGCCTTCCCTCTATAATGTTACTGTTGCCGCCCGTGAAGAAAGAAAGATACCTAGGCAGTATTTTTGCGGCATGCCACCAAAGGGTGGCTTTTTTTTATATCAGGTAGGCAGAGAAAGCAAGATTGCCCTGCATACCTTCACCACTGGGGAAACTGCTGAAGCAATTCGTCCTGAAGCTGCATAAATTCCTGCTCACTCAGCAGACCGCTGCTTCTTCTTACCTCCAGAATCCGGCGCTCATACTGCATTACCTCCTCATCCAGAAGCTTCCGGTCATTGGCATATTTGCCAAACCGGCAGACCTTCGCATATTCCTGACGATGTGCCTTCCAGATTTTTGAGCGGTACATGGGATCCCCCTCCCACAATCTGCTTTGAAATCGATACCGTTTCTTTTCCATGAAGTCCGGAAATGATAGATAAGCCATACAATCACCTCAATGCTAGTATAGACTGTATTGTTCCACAATATATGTAACAATACAAAAAAAACCGCAGAACCTTATGTATTCTGCAGTGTTTCCACAGTCTGTGCCGGCTCGTCCTCCACCCGTTCGATATAGCCCTCCTGCATCAGAACCTCCTCCATATGATAATCCATCATAACACCGATTCCGACGTCCATCATTTTTCGCAGACACTTCAAAAGCATGGCACCGCGGTTTGTCAGCGCATATTCAATCCTGGTCGGCTTCTTATGCACATGGACGATCCGGGAAACCAGTCCCAGAGCAATCAGCTCATCCAGCTGTTCCATGATTTCTTTTTTCAGCATGGAGGGAATGGCTGCACATAGCTCCTCCAGACGCTTCTTGCGCTTTTCCATTTCCCACAGAACCAATGCCTTTTCCCGCTCCTGTGCGATATCCACACTCAGGGTCAGCGGGTCTCTGTATGCAGTTACCTTCATCATCAACACCTCTTGCGTACATCCTATCAGAAACCTGCGGTTTGTGCAACTATGGTTCATGAAGTTGACAGTTTTTAGAAAAAACCGGTCTTACTGCAAAAAAAATGGAAAAAGCCGGTTAAGGGGGTCCGGCTTTTCCAAAAATTATGTTATTTAAGGGGATAGAAAATTGTATGAATTATCATTAGGGAGAATGATGAGTACATACAAGCAAGGTTAACTTCCTTGCTCGTGTAATAGTATATGATATTTATTTGGATAAAAAATGTTTGAAATACGTGAAAATATGTGAAGCATTTTACTAGGAATTAGACAGCAGCTTCTGCTTGGTCATCTCCAGAAATTCCTCCAGATATTCACGGTTTAAAGAATAGTACAAACGGTTGTTTTCCTTACGGAATTTGATAAAGCCGGCATTCATCAGAGCCTGCATATGATAGCTGATCGTCGGTGTTGTCAGCTGCAGCTCCTTGGCAATCTGTGCGCCATAGGCACACTGTCGGGATACATAACACAAAATTTCAAACTTGCTTTTATCACTGAGCAGCTTCAGGCTGCTGCAGATGGTATCAACGGATACGCCGGCCTTTTTATGCTTTAAAAGCAGCAGAATATCCAGCCCCCAGATCAGCGTTCCCTGTCCGTGCTCGCGCAAGTCCTGTGTCAGAAAGGACAGGGAGCGAAAGCCGGAAAAGGCAGGCAGAACGAGTAGCTCCTCGGTATCCGAAAGAACCTCCAGCTTCATGCCGGTAAGCTCCACCAGCTCCTTCAACAGCTCCTCCTGATGCTGTATCATATCCTCAAATTCCCGGGCAGCCTGCTCATACGCCTTGCGATAGCGCTTTAAAACGGCAAGCAGCCGGATAAACAGCTCCTCCCATTTATCCAGAATCGCAGGCATATTCCTGGATTTCATCAACAGCTCCCATTTATCCTCAGCAGTAAGAGAGGTGGCATGAAGATCTTGCAGAAGCTGCGTGCTGTCTGCTGTTCGATAGTCCTTATCCTCATCAAAATTGCTGACGTAGGCACGAAGCAGGCAGTCACTGTCCTCACTGCAAACCTTGCGCAGCTGCTGCAGCTGTTTTCGCCAGTCCGTTTCCTTCATATCAAGATAGCTGATCAGAAAGCTGCGAAAGGGAGTGATTTTTCCGGAGGTTTTGTCCTGAAACAGAATTTGCATATCCGTATAGTCCTTCTTGAAGATAGGATCCATCTCCTCACGAAGCTTGACCATAACATCGATGTGCGACTGGATACGCGCTTCCTCTTCAGCACTCAGATGCTCGCCCCGCAGCGTTTCCTCATAGCGTTCCTCTCTTTGGCAGTCCTCCAGCAGCCCACAGCATTCCAGCATGGGCTGAAACCAGTTTTTAAACAGGATTTTCACATGCGACAACTCCTTTGTATTACAGCTGTCTCAGCTGTTTCAGGAATATCATACCAGCAAATACAAGGAAAGTAAACAAAGCGAAGGATGCGAAGATGACAGGAAGCGATACATACAGGCAGATGGCGCTCATCGCAAAGGAGGTGAGCGGCATGGCAATGGTAGCTGCAGCATTGAAGATGGCACTGACTCTGGCAAGATAGCACTGCTCCACATGCTTCATCAGTGAAATACTGATGATACTGATCAAAATGGCGATACAGCAGCCAAAGAGAAAGGCCGCTACCGCCATGGCTGCATAAATGGCAGAGGGCTTTTGCAGATGCACGATCTGAGTCAGAGCCAGATAATAAAAGCCGGTGGAAACACCTCCGATCAACAGCAGGGGACGGTTGTGTATATGCTTATGCAGATACGGATACACAAAGGAGCCAATACCCATACCGATGGAAAGTGCCAGTGAGGAGACTGACAGCAGATCTGCCCCCTGATGCAAAATTCCGCTGATATAGGGTGCCTGAAAGGAATTGTACGGCACAAGCAGCATATTCATCAGCATAGCGCAGGCACAAATCACGATCAATAACGGCATTCCCTTCACATAACGAAAGCCCTCCTTCAACAGGTGTATGCTCTTGCGGACATCCACCGTCCCCTTCTCCGCTTGTTCTGAGCTATGGATAAAGCATATGATTATCGCGGATATGAAAAAGGATGCAACATCAAACAGAATTGCGCCGGAAAGACCAAGAGCGGCAATCAGAATACCACCCATACCGGTGCCAATCAGCTCACAGATACGAGAGGAGGATTGAGAAAAGGAAAGGCCGAAATCAAAGCATTCCCGATTGAGAATCAATGGGGTAAAGGCGGTAGATGCCGGATTGCGAAAGGACTCCAGCGAGTTGTTCAAAAACGTAATCAGCAGCAGCATCCATGGCTGCAGTGCTGACAGCATATACAGAACAGCTATGCTTGCCGTAAGAATTCCACGCAAAACATCACAGACAATCATGATGTTCTTTTTCTCCATACGCTCTACGATTGCTCCTGCAAAGGGCTGAACGAGCACATTCGGTATCATATTCACTCCCAGCATAATCGCAGACCAGCTGGCAGATCCCGTCAGCTCAAATACGAGCCACGTAAATGCGATCATATCAATGGAATCTCCAAAACGGTTGATAAAATTCGCCCCTGTCATTTTCATGAATTCCCTCTGCTTAAAAATCTGTCGATATCCCTGTTCCATATATATCTATCTCCTTTATTAGATAATCATATAATACAATGGAAATAGATAATTGTCAATCATATAGTTAGACATATATCTAATATAATAAACCTCAATTGTAACATCCTTGTCCCTTGTTCGCTTCTTCCAGCATGCGATCAGCCCCTGACCATGCTTTCTATGATGCTTCTGTTCCTGTTCTTCACACTACGCTTTACAAATCCATTAAAAAAGGACCTGAAGAACAGATCCTTATACCATAAATTGTAAGAAGTAATCAATTTGTTTTTTCCACCAGTACCAGTCATGGGAGACATCATATCCCCAGAAATCAATCCAGACATCAATATGCTTGTCGGCGAATATTGCCTCCATCTGATGCATACTGTCCTCCATCTCCTGTTCCCAGGCTCCCTGCCCGCAACATAAAACGATTTCCGAATTGCGATACAGCTGCATATACGGATGATCCTCCGGCGTATTCGGCAGATAATCACTTGGTGAATTGCGATAGGTCAGCTCGTCATGATAATCATGGAAGAAATAATCGGCATGATACAGACCGCTCATTGCCAGCACCCGATGAAAGAGATCCGGTCTGCGAAGGTAGATATTCAATGCATGAAAGGCGCCCAGACTGCAGCCGCAGGTCATCATATCTTGCGGCTCCCTTACACCGTTGGCATAGCTGCTGATTTCCTGTATGCGCGGTACCAGCTCATCAATAATGTAATGATAATAGCGTTCATGCTGTTCAATGCGTTCTCTAGGATTGCCATCCTCGTTGCTCCACGTTTCATCATCAATGCTGTCACAGCAGAAAAACTGAATTCTGCCGGCATCCACATATTCATGCGCAGCATCGATCATTCCGAAGTTTTCAAAATCATAAAACCGACCGTTCTGTGCAGGGAACACCAGACAGGGAATCCCCGCATGTCCATACACCTTAAATTCCATATCCCGATTCAGTTCATGACTCAATTCCTTATAATACTCCACTTTCATAAAGATACCCTCCTTGTTCTTGCACTATTATCATTTCATGTATTCAAACCACGCACACCTTCCATCTCCTCACACATGCAATCTGCCCACAGCTGATAGATGTCCGGCTGTTCCTTCAGCAACACACACCGATCCGCTCCGATGTGTATGTCCAAAAGCTCCCAATGTCCCTGCCGCTTCCATATCAGCATATGCAGAAAGCCGCAGCTCCACGCCTGTTTGCACAACTTCCTGCAAGCCTCTTCAGCAAACGCTGACAGCTCCTCCCTCTCCTCTTTTTTCATCTGCCGCTGTTGTCTTGCATAAAGATATCCTTCCGCAGTTGATTGGGGAACGCCTCGATGATCCACTAAAGCCTCCCATATATAAAGACTTCCTTCCAGTTTTGGCACCAGCAGCTGTTGACGTTCAGGCTTCCATGCTTTTACCAGCTCCTCCACATCATCGCTCGCAAACAGCTGTTCCATCTGGACATCGTATAGCGAGCAAAGCCAATTTCCATGTAGCTGCTGTAAAGTCAGCGCGCGTCTTGCCGGAGTGATTGCAACATTACATGACTTGATCCACGCACGCCGTGTCCCGCTGTCCAGAAATTGCTGAACCTCGGAAAGCATACAGCCGCTTTCCACATGAAAATCCGTCCGCAGGCGTGCATCGAAAAACAATCTGCTTTCCTGAAAGGATTCCATACCGTTTATCCGCCCATAGCGATATGTGAAAAACGCCGCTGCACGCAATACTGCATCATATGATTGATATTGTTGTATTTGTATGTAGTCCTGCAAAGCATGCCTGACCTCGATCCGCAATTCCTCATACGGTTCATAACCGATTCCCAGGGTGTTGATACCGTTTAGCTTTAGCCGGTCACAAAAGTTCCAGTTGGTTGCAGGAAATTGCGGGGATAGGATAAGAAAATTCATACATTCCCAGCTTTCTCTTTTGTTTATTATACCATACAAAAAGCGATTTTGAAAGGCATGTGTTTTTTTCTTTCTGAAACAGAATGAAAAGAAGGTCAGCAATCTCTGCTCTTCTTTTAGTTGGTCTTTGTGGGGGTGCTGCGGTGGACATACCGTAATACTGGCAGCATGTCCACCGCATACGCAATGGCTCCCATAGGTACAGGTTCCTGTACAAAGCAATCCAACTACCGGTGCTTTGCTGGAAAGAAGCGCAGTCCACATGACACCATCGCCCTGCTTTTATTGAGGTAGACCGTTATCTAGAAAGTCCTGGCACACCTCCACTCTTTCCTGCCTGTACGCACACATTGCAGCAGGCTTCAGGAATGGCGGACGTGCTTGCTGTAGGTATACAGATCCGACACGGTCACCAGCTGATACCCCTGCTCCTGCAGTCTTGGCACCAGCTCCTGCACAGCAGAGGCTGTAGAGGCATATAAGTCATGCATCAGGATGATGTCACCGTTCTGAACCTGCTTCAAAACGCGTTCCACAACAACCCTTGCATCCCGATCATGCCAGTCGCGCGTATCCAGCGACCAGGTGACGATACGTTTTCCCTTTGCGCATTCCAGAACCGTTTTATTCTTACTGCCGTAGGGAGGGCGTATGACATCCGGATAGCGATGCGTAATATCATAGATTGATTCCTGTGTTGCTATGATTTCCTCCTCAACGTTCTCCTTTGACAATGTCGTCAGCTGTTTATGGGAATACGTATGATTACCGATTTCATTTCCCTCCAGCACCATCCGCTGCAAAATATCCGGGAAATTATCCGCATTGCTGCCCAGTACAAAGAAGGTCGCATTAGCCCCATACTCTTTCAAAGCATCCAGAATTGCAGGCGTATAGCGCTTGCTGGGACCATCGTCAAAGGTTAGCGCAACCATCGGCTTATCCGGATCAATCTGCTTAATCGGCTCATTCAGAATATCCTCATAGGGTACAATCGTCTGCTGTGCCTCATTCTTCAAATCCACGGCATCCTGAAGGCTGTCATAGCTGCATTCAAAGGTAGCGGCTTCATCGAACAATGTTTTCTGCGGAAAGTAGAACACCATGCGATCCTTTTTCAACACAAAACGATCAAAATTTTCCTCCACTGCGGATATATGGGAACGGAAACGGTCATTATCACATTCATCGGGAAAGCGTTTTTGAAAGTAATCGAATGCTTTTGCGGAAAGCTCCTGTATGTGCTCCGCACGAAAAATGTCGTATAGATGTATAAAATCCTGTTTTCTGGTATCATATACGATGGTTTCCACAAATTCCTGCTTCTGGTAGATACACTGATAGATGGCAAGCTTCACCGAAACATAACGCTCATCCTTGTAGAAGGACTGCCAGGTTATATTAAACTCTGCCTTGCGCTTCTCTTTATATGGCTTTACGGCCTGTAGAAAATGCTTTTGATAGGTATCCACCGTATCCTTGATTTTCTTATCCAGCTTTGCGATATCGGTTTTTGGATACATGATGCTTTCCAGATAGGTATCCTTATATTGAATATCCTGTACGGTCGTTCCAATCTCCTGATTCGGATTCTTATTCTCATCCAGCTCTTCGCTTCTACAGCCGCACAGCAGCAGCAGACACAGGAAAGGGCATACAATACGTCTTACATTCATGAATTATCACCTGCTCCTTCAAGTATATGGAAAAACAGGAGAAAATAATGCATTATTCTGCGAAAAAAATTGTAATTCCCGCGATTTCGTATTATCATTATAGTTGGTCTAAAAGGTGGAATTGAATATGAATGAAAAAGAAAAGATTATAAATATCGCGGTCATTGCCCACGTCGATGCAGGAAAGTCTACACTGGTAGATGCCTTCCTTCGTCAGAGTGATGTATTTCGCAGCAATGAAGAAGTTGTCGACTGTGTTATGGACAGCAATGATCTGGAACGGGAACGTGGTATCACCATCTATTCCAAAAACTGCAGTGTTATCCATGATGGTGTTAAAATCAATATTGTAGATACTCCGGGCCATGCGGATTTCTCCAGCGAAGTAGAGCGTATCATTAAGACCGTTGATGCCGTTATTCTGCTGGTGGATTCCAGTGAGGGTCCGATGCCGCAGACGCGCTTTGTATTAAGCAAGTCTTTGGAAATGGGGCTTCGCCCGATTCTGTTGATCAATAAGATCGACAAAAAGGATGCCCGTCCGCAGGAGGTTGTGGATGAGGTTTATGAGCTGTTCCTGGATTTGAATGCAACAGACGCACAGCTTGACTTCCCGATTTTGTACGGTGTTGCCAAGCAGGGAATCGTTCAGTATGACATGGATACACCTAGTGATTCTATCGAACCGCTGTTCAAGACGATTCTGAAGCATTGTGAAGCATATCCGGATTTGGATGAAGAGCCTTTGCAGATGCAGATCAGTGCGCTGGCATACGATGAGTATATCGGACGTCTGGGAATCGGACGTATCTATCAGGGTGTCCTGAACGCACAGCAAAGTGTTGTTATTTGTGATTCCTTCGGACATGAGCGTACCAATACGACTTCTCAAATCTTCGTATACCGCGGATTGAGCCGTGTTTCTGTAAAGGAAGCAAGAAGCGGTGATATCGTGGTGGTTGCCGGTATTCCGGATATCATGATCGGAGAAACCCTGTGTGAAAAGGATCATGTCATGCCACTGGAAAGCATTCATGTAGAAGAGCCTACCCTGAGCATGAACTTTATCGTCAACAAGTCTCCATTTGCCGGAAAGAGCGGAAAGTATGTAACCTCCCGTAATCTGAAGGAACGTCTGGAAAAGGAGCTGGAGGTCAATGTCGGGCTGAAGGTGGAACCAACTGACAGCGGTGACTGCTTCAAGGTCAGCGGCCGCGGGGAATTACATATCTCTGTCCTGCTGGAACAGATGCGCCGGGAAGGCTATGAGGTTGCCGTTAGTAAGCCGGAGGTCATTCTGCACAAGGATGAAAACGGGAAAACCGTAGAGCCTGTAGAGGAAGTCGTAGCACTTGCTCCGGAAGAATACAGCGGAACCATCATCAACAAGCTGAATCTGCGAAAAGGTGTCATGATCGATATGGTGGAAGAAAACGGTTATTGCCGCATTACCTATGAGGCACCGACCAGAGGACTTCTGGGATATCGCAGTGAGTTCATCAACGATACCCGCGGTGAGGGTACTCTGGTTCGTCGAATCAAGGGCTATACTCCTTATAAGGGAGAAATCACACAGCGTGCAAACGGTGCCATGATATCTACAGAAACCGGTGGTGCTATGACCTATGCCCTCTGGAATCTGCAGGAACGCGGTTCCCTGTTTATTTCTCCACAGACAGAGGTCTATGAGGGAATGATTATCGGTGAATCCGCAAGAAACGTTGACATGGATGTAAATCCGTTGAAAAACAAAAAGCTGACAGCGATTCGTTCCAGTGGAAATGATGAGGCGATGCGTCTGACTCCGCCTAGAGAAATGACACTGGAGGAAGCCCTGGAATGGATCAATGACGATGAGCTGGTGGAAATCACACCAGACAGCATCCGTCTTCGCAAAAAAGGTCTGAAGCCGCATGAGCGTCGTCAGTATTACCGTGAGCGCGTATCCGATGAAGTAAAATAAGCATACAGAAAGCGCCAGCATACCTGGCGTTTTTTTGTAGCTTTCAGCTGCTTTGAGATGCTGAACTATTCACAGCCTATGTGCGATTAGCGGACATACATTGGTTTGAATTGAAATTGAGCAGGCACACAAATACGGATGACAGAATCAAAAGGTCAGAAATAAGCACTTGGATTTTGCTATGGCAACGTGAAGGACTTACACAGAGAAAGAGCTGTCAGGGAAGAAGACAGATGGCTTGAGGATGCAGGCGGAATGCCAATCGGCAAAACCCACGATTTGCCTTGCTATCCCATAAAAACAGCACTATGCACTGCTCCAACTATCTAAAAAAAACTGCCGGAAGGGATGCTTTCCTTCGGCAGTATCTGTTACGTACGCTTGTCAAACTTCGTTTTGCATTTCGGGCAGGTAATCGTAATCGTTCCTCTTCCCTTCGGAACACGCAGACGCTGTTTACAGCTCGGACAGTTGTAATACTTATGTGTCTTACGATCCTGAAACTCGCGTTTCTTTGTTCTCCATTTATTCTGAATCGGATAGATTTTTCCCATGAACACCGCATTCTCCTGTGAGCGCTTGTATGTATTTCTACTCAGAATACGGAACCAGCACCATACAATCAGCAGCAGTGCCACATAGCTGATATATGGAATACGGAAAGCAGTACCCAAAATCGTGATTACAAAATACAGAATCAATATCGCAAAAGACAGCTGATCTACGCCATATCTTCCACGCATAAAATTCTGAAACCATTTCATATTTCAAAACTCCCTTCGATTGTGACATATTATATCACGTTCCATTTCCGATTTCCACGCCTGTTGGACTTTTACGACAATATCACACAAAAAGTCCATTTTCCACAGCATCATAAGCTATCAAAAAGGGATTGCAGGATTACTTCTATTGCAACGAAAAGCACGCCGTCGAAGTAGTCCTGATACATCCTGTTGTGTCTCTCATTTGCTTGGCTATGCCTGCCGCTCTTTTTGTTACAAACTAAGGAAACACTCTTATGGTTTGTCTGAAGGAATGCTGTAAAGCATTTCATGATTCTGATTTCTTCCAATATACAGTTCGCACTATTATGTATCTTATGATTTTTTTCAATTTATAGTTTCGCACCATTCCTATGTATCCTTATGATGTCCTCCAAAATATAGTTTCGTAGGTTTCCTATGTATCCTAATGATTTCAGCGGCATATCCAGCAATTATCTCTTCGCTATACGTTTATATGCCTTTCGCTTTGCTTTCATTTGCTATCGCTCATTCTGCGAAAAGAATAGAAAGAATTGCAATGTAAGCCTCCTTGTATCCGCTGTTGCCTTATGCCATATGACTATATGAGATTACGATTCACAGCCAATTCATAAATATGTGATTTACCTATGAACTATGAGAATATGGAGCCAATGTAGCAAGTCCTATATTTTCATTTTCTCTCATATGCTGATCCTTCTCTATTGTTCAAAGGGCTGGAAATCGTAACTATACGAGGCTCGCTGCTATGATTTTACAGGGCGTTAGTGTTGACGTAATAAGAAAAGACTGCTATGATATACCCGACAAAAAACTTCAGGGTCGGGTGAAATTCCCAATCGGCGGTAAACCCCGCAAGCCGTAAGGCACGAACCGTGTGAAACTCCGGTGGCGACAGTAAAGTCTGGATGAAAGAAGTTAAGTTTTTTCGATATGTCCCTAAAGGTTTTTGTTGAAAACCTTTTTTCTTTTGAAAAAAGGCTGACACAGACAGGAGGAATCGTATATGTCAGCATATGTTTCAACAAAAAGCAGGATGAGTGTACAAACCATCGCCAAAATCAGTATATTGGGAGCATTGGCCTTTCTGGTCATGATGTTTGAAATCCCCCTTCCCTTTGCGCCTGAGTTTTATAAGCTCGGCTTTGATGAGGTCATCGTATTGATCGGAGGGTTTGCGCTGGGTCCCTGGGCAGCCGTCTGCATCGAAGCATTGAAAATCGCATTAAATTTAATCATCGGAGGAACCATCACGATGGGTGTAGGAGAGCTCACCAACTTCCTAATCGGTCTGTCCTTTGTACTTCCGGCTACCATTATCTATCAAAGAGAAAAAACAAGAAAGCACGCCCTGATCGGTCTGATTGCAGGAACGATCTGTATGACGATACTGGGCGGACTTCTGAACTATTTCGTAATGCTGCCGGCATATTCCTATTTTATGAATCTTCCCCTGGATCGCATTATTGAATTTGGACACGCAGTAAATCCGAACATTAACGGTCTGTTGGCACTGGTGCTGATGGCTACCACTCCCTTCAATCTGCTGAAGGGTATCCTGTGCAGCGTCATTGTCTTCTTATCCTACAAAAAGGTATCCCCGGTTATAAAAAAGCAGTAGAAAAGGCTTCCGCTCGTCTGAACATCAGACGGAGAACGGAAGCCTTTTCTATCCTACAACGCATTGTCTAAAAGGAAAGCTGTTTTTCTAAATCTATACTTCAGACCTGTATTTTGTCGAAATTTCTTAACTATGTACCTTAGACCTTGCTTTTTTATAAGCAAATGCCAGCGCAGCTTCTCTTAGATCATCTTTTTAAAATTGAGCTGGCGTTTTTCCCGCAGATAGCCATTGGCTTCATAAAAGGCATGCGCCTTTACCCGTGCTTCTGAGGAAACTAGCCGGATCATACAGGCATTCTGACTGCTTGCCCACTGCTCAATCCATGCAAGCAAGCTGCTTCCTATTCCCTGATGCTGATAATCCGGATGTACTGCGATTCCCAAAATATCCTTCATAGGTGAAGAATACAAGACTTCATAATCCTGTGCATGCACATAGCCGACAAGCTCCTGTTTTCCTTCTGCTTCTGCCACCACAATCAGATGCTGCGGCATAGCTAATAAACGATGCAGCTGCTCTTGTGTATCTGACAGCGAGTAGTCATAGCCAAGCATATCTGCATTTAAGCGCTGTAACGCGGCCGCATCCTCCTGCCGTGCTGGTCGAAGACGAATCTGATCCATATCGTTATATCCCTCCTATTATCATCGCATACCATGCATGTCACCGCAATGTATCGATTGCAGGAATCCATATCCTCATACCCTTTGTCTGCCTACATAATGAAGCAGAGCATCCATAAGCAGTAAAATCAGAATGATCCATCCGGTCCATGCAAAGACACCGGTCATATCCGAGGTCAGTCGGCATAAATTCATCTGCCTTCCGATTCCCTGCTGTACCTGCCCCATGATTTCCGACATGACTCCCACCTTAAAGGTCAAAGAGATTCCATTGGACAACGATGCCTGTATAGAGGAAGAAAGCAGCGGGAGATAAACGCGACGCAGCAGATACCATCCACTTGCCGGATACAGCTGTACAACCCTTTTCAGATTTTCATCCATGTGCTGCAAACCGCTATACAGGCTGCTGTATATGGTTGGAAAAATGATAAGAAAGCTAACGATTGCCGCACTGCTTTCCGAGCCGAACCATAAAAGAATGACGATGATATAGGAAATATTGGGAACACTGCGGGTGAGCAAAAGAATAGGATAAAACAAATCATGGAAGATATGTATGCGATAAGACAGAAATGCGCAGCCTCCTGCCAGTACAAATGCTGCCAAAAGTCCACCCCATGAGCGAAGCAGCGTGACAAGTGTACTCTGATAAAAGGTCGCAGATTGCAGTTGTGCCACCATCAGCTTTCCTACATCGAGAGGATAGGGAATGATGAAATCGTTATCCATCCAGACGGCTAGCAGCCACCAGAGAAGAAACAGTAGAAACGCCGATGACAAAATTCTGGCCTGCTTCATCGCTCCTCCTCATCAAACAGCGAAAGCTGCCTTTTTTCTATTACGGGCGATTTCCTATTATCTACCGCCGTAAATAGCAAATGCTCATTATCTACCTGAAACTCCAGTTCATCCTGCAGATACAGCGGAATCTGGTCCTCAAGCATGAGAATTGGAGTACGATCGTGTATATCCTTCATTTCTTTCACGGATTCTCCGGTCACAATCACGAATTCCTTTTGTTCATTATAAATGCCCGCCAGATAAAACAGGGGAGCATCCTCACGCTGGATCAGTATTTTCTGCTTTTGTTTTCCTACCTTCACCCATTCGTAAAATCCGTTGCACGGAATCAGACATTTCTTTGAAAGCATAGGACGAAATGTCTTTTTCTTTTCAATGCCTTCACTTCTCGCATTGATCAGCCTGCCATATGGTCCCTCAATTCCCCATTTCATTACATCCAGCTCATAATCCTCCTGTCCGTCGACGAGTACCAGTGCCGAATTGCTTGGAAACACTTCCTCTCTGGCATATTCAAACAGCGCCTGCTGCTCGATTTTCTGCTTCAGTCTTGCGAATGCCGGCAGCTCTCGCAATTCAAAAAAATATCTTCCACACATATGCAAGCCTCCTGTCCTTATGCCTTTGCGTTCTCTTGCGCGAGCAGTTCTTCCAGCTGCGCGATTTCCTTTTTTATCCAATCTTCATTATAGCCCTGCTCCAGCGCTTTCTGGTAATGCTTTAGAGCCTGTGCATATTTCTGCTTTTCTGTATACAGCTCTGCGAAGGCAGAATGCAGCCAGCCGTCGTCTCTTCCCAGCTGCCGTGCCTCCAGAAGATAGGACAACGCTGCATCGAGCTGATTCAGACGCAAATTACACCAGCCCAGCATGGAACAGTTTAACGGATTCTTCGGCTCCAGATCATAGGCCTTTTTAAAGCAGCGAATCGCTTTTTTATAATCCTCCAGCTGCGTATAATTCCAGCCCAGCTCGCTGAAATTCCAGGCTTCACCTCCAAAGCGCTCAATTCGTTTATTCAAAACCGCAATGGCTTTTTCCGCCTGTGCGCTTCTTCCCAGATTCCATGCATACAAATCTTGCATTTCCCGGCCTTCCTCCCCATGCTGCAAACAGAATTCACAGGCCTCTATAGCCTGAACGTGCTCATGCAGATCACTGTAGCAGCGGGCATAATGAAACATCAGCCATATATCATCCTTTTTTTGCTCACTGGCGCGATCCAGATACTGCAGCTTCTTTGTCCAATCCTGCTGCTTATGCGCAATCCAAATCATTTCCTGATAAATCCAGTAGGTATCCGTTTCCTTATTCAATGCCTTTTCAAAGTATTCCAGTGATGTGTTATACTGCTCATTTGATTCCTCGATTCGATGCAACGAGCGATACACATCCCCCAGCAGCGTCCGCTCACTTGTATCATCTCTCCCCAGCTCCAAAGCCTTTAGAAGATGCAAAAGTGCTTCCTGCGGCTCATCCTTCTGGAAATAGGCGAAGCCAAGCTCAAATTCCTTCCAGTCCTGATAATGCGTATGCTGAATCTCCTGCAAAATATGAATCTCCTTGTCATATTCGCCACAAGCCTTATAAAATCTCGCCAGATCAAAGCGTGCGTCCTCATCCGGCAGGATCCGATAGCTTTTTACATAGTATTCCTCTGCTGTTTCCTTATCGCCGAGTCCATAATATGCCTCTGCAGCCTGCGACAGCAGCCAGACATTGCGTGCGTCATCCAGCAATCCATTCTCAAAATATGCGACAGCGTTTTTCAAATCACCCAGCTCCTTATAACACCAGCCGATCTCACCATGCAGCCAGGGCTCATCAAATCCAAGCTGCAAAGCCTTAAGCAACGCATCCAGTCCATCCCTGATATTCCCCTGCCGATCCAGCGAAAAGCCAAGCTGACTGTACAGCCATCCATCTTCAGAAAAATAGACGAGTCCCTTTCGCAGAAACACCTCCGCCTCCTGATAGCGTTCCATGTGGTTTAAAACCCATCCCATATTTCCATAATAAAAAGGCTCTTCACTCGCGTACAGCTTATGCCTCTCCAGCAGTATGCGTGCATCTTCCAGCCTGTTTTCTTCAATCAGCTGTGTAAATTCTTCCTTATAATCCATAGTCTGCACCCCTTTGAAACTATTATACTATACTTTCCAGCTGAAAAAAAGAAGACCATGCTTCCATGATCTAAAACAGCTGCAATACAATTCCGCTCACGATTGCTGTCACAAAGAGGATGGCAAAGATTCGCAGGATATCCTTTTTATTGTCATACATGCGAAGAAGTACCAGCAAGCCAAGACCTGCACTGGTAATCAGTCCGGCAGCAAGTGCGCCAAAGGATAGCACACCATCCATAAAGAGCTGTGCCAGAATCACACTGGCGGCACAGTTGGGAATAAATCCAGCAAGAGCCGCAAGAATCGGCTGCAGATATGATCCCTGTGCCAGTATCGTCCGTAAGGTATCCTCTCCAATATAGTAAATGAAAACAGATAATGCAAAATTCACGACAAAGACAAAGATAAAAATCTTTACGGTACGGATGAATGCAATATAGAAAATGGAGGCATGCTCCTCTCTGGTCTCCTTATCGCATTCTGCATGGATATCATGCAGTGGATGATTTTCCTTTAACCGATGGCCGCGAACAAGGAAATCCACGATATAGCCTACCACAACCGCAATCACAAGCTTTACTGCAATCACAGAGAGTAGAACATGGATCTGCTTCGGCTGCGCCACCAGAATCGGAATCGCCTCATCACTCGTTGAAATAAATACTGCCAATAGGGTTCCAAGGGAAATGGAACGATTCATATACAAACCACTTGCCAGCACAGAAAAGCCGCATTGCGGAACGATGCCTAAAATACCGCCAATCAGCGGTCCCAGCGCTCGTGCGGATTCCAGGCGCTCACGGAAACGGTCATTGCTCTTATGTTCCAGGTACTCCATAAGAAGATACGTCAGATACAGAAACGGAATCATCGGTAAGGCATCATGGAATACATCCTGAAGTACATCCTGCATAATATTCCTCCCTTCACATACTAGAGAATTTTACCATTCTTTCGTATTTTATACCAGCAAAACAATCTTTCGTCGATGATTAAAAAAGACCCATCAGATGATGAGTCAGATTACCTGGCAGCGTGCTATCTTTACTGGAGCCAGTCCAGCTATTGTCGCCGCTGATATGCTTAACTTCTGTGTTCGGGATGAGAACAGGTGTGTCCAC
>NZ_JANGCA010000080.1:0-13084 GCF_024463855.1 Clostridium sp. DFI.1.208
AATCCATATAGATTTCAACAAAGCTTCCAAAAGTCATTGATAGACTGTTATCCTTCTTTTCAGCAAATTCAACTTCATAACGCTTGGCTTCAACCTTGGACTTGAATCCTCTTTTGGTTGTGGTCCTAAGCTTGCCCGTCCAGTCCTTATAGCGGGTAACGACATACCAGGTTCCTCTTGATTTATCCTTATATACCGGCATCTCTATCTCCATCCTTTCCAAAGAATCTTTCATAGAAATAAGGATAGATAACTCTTCCACGAACATACATGTAACCTTTCTGTGCAAGCTCTTCATTCAACTGCTGGATTAGCTTATATGCAGCAGATTTGGATAATCCGGTAAGTTCCATGATTTCTTTTGCATCTATGAATCTGTTTTTGTTCTTATCCATCTGGTTATCCTCCTTTCCTTTGTTATAGGCTTTTGATAAAAAAGAATCCCACCTGCAAAAGTAGGATTTGTACCTATGATTTTTGTCTATGTATATTCTTTAGACCGAGTGATATTTTGATCTTGTGATCGATGATGTGCATATGTCCTTTTGAAATATGGCAGATCTTCTTTAGCAGCCTGGACTTATCGATGACCTTGATCTGTTCGCAAAGGACCATGGAACGATGCTTGAGGCCAATGCCTTCCGGAAGAATGTAATGGGTAGGAAGATGGGCTTTTGATTCAATCTTGGAAGACAGGCAGGCAACAATGGTGGTAGGACTATGCTTGTTGCCACAGTTGTTCTGAATAATGACAACCGGTCTAACAAAAGCTTGTTCAGATCCGGTTGCATCACTGAGGTTAGCAAGAAAAACATCTCCTCGTTTTACTTTGGTCATAAATATTACAGCTCCTTCATATGTAAAGCCAGGCTGTTGAACCTGGCTGATTAATCTAGTATTTATCTTGTTTTCTATTTATCCCTGATAACCCGAAAACGATAGGGAATCCTGTTAAAGCAGATGGTTGTCAATCATCAGTCATGGGAGTTTCACCCACGCATCTTACGCGTGCGCTTATCGCTAAAAGTATCATTATCCTATATGCCGTCATGGCACAGTTGACTGCTGCTGATCATTCTGAAGTATCATCGCTCTTACCATATAATATATATAGGCTGTATATGGCAGTCATCGCGCATCATTGATCCAGCTCGAGCATACAGGTTTTGGTTTTAACAGTTGTTATCCTATTTTCAAAGATCATGGGGAATAAAGGGAATTTTTATCCCTTCACCTTAATAGGCCATGAAACGAATGATTATTGGACAACAATTTTATAAAATATTTCAATGTACATGTTGCGGTAGTAAAAGTTCATTGAGCGTTATTTTTGTTAATGTTATAATTGAGAGGAAAGATATAGTTAAGGTGAGGTGAAGGTGGCAATACATAGCATAATTATTTGTGTTTGTATGTCATCTTTTTATTTCTGTCTTTGTAAAAAACGTTTGTTATTTGAAGGGATAATGTTATGAAGAAGTTTTTAATTACAATATTATGCAGTTTGCTTATGATTACTCTTTTTGGTTGCTCGAACGGTAATCAGAAAAATGAAGATGTTGACTCTAGCCAAGATATAACGGAAATTATTGAGGAAAATGTTGATACAAATGACGACGAAAACGAAAAAATAATAATAGATAATGATGCTGATAGTAATCAACAACAAACAATAGAAGCTAATGGAGAAGACGAAGATGTACCTAATGAGGAAGAACTTAAAAAACTCAATTCTTTTTCTATGCTGTGCTATTTAGCAATCATTTCTGAGCAAATCCAGTCTTCAAAAGACAATAGGGTTATGCTGGAACAAATTTATAATGAGTTATTGAATGATATTAATCCTGAAGCAATAGATGATCTAACACAAACGCATTTATCCAACTTGCGAACTGCCATTAAAAGCTATATGAATATAATTACAAAAAGAGAAAGACTTCAGTATATGTATAACCAGGAAAAGGCTGCAGCAATTAGAAGTTCTGTTCCTAATCCAATAGGTATATTAGCAATGGCAAATTCATTGGATTGGAAGAAATTGGCTTTAACTACGGTTTATACTGTTGTTGATTCGTATACAAATTATAAGAATGCTAGCGATGCTGCTGATAATGAGTTTTTAATGAGTGGCTGGGAACTGGGAGTTTCCCAAAGTTAAAGATACCACATCAATCCCACGCGGACTTTTGCTCAACCGATACAGCCGGAGGGCTGGATAACAAGAAAAGGCGGTATGCGCCCGTGGAGGGGTAGCGTACCGCCTTTTCTTGTGGGGGTTTCCAAAGGGGGCAACGCCCCCATTTGGCACACGACTTTGCGAAGCAAAGTGTAGTGTGTTATACGCTCTGCCGGCGTTGCCGTGAAAATGCCGTTGCCGCCGGGGAGGGCAAGGGCATTTGAAGCGGCAGGAAAACAGGGCTGTGCTTGCGTGGCGTGGAGCCGCAAGCGCAGGTCTGGACTCATCAGCAGACAGGGCGTATATGAAAGCCCCAGTTCCTCGTCCTACGCTCCAACTTGTGGACAAAGTGTCCCGAAGTTGTGGCCACACTCCCGGAAAAGTAGCAGGACAACGGGCAACCGTCAAGGCTGAAATGAACGGGTTTACACCCGGCCTTGACCTCCGCCCGCTGTCCCGCTGGATGGGTGGACAAGGCGGCCAATCCCTCAAAGTGCTTGGCCGCTCTCTTTCTGATTTTGAGGTATTCAGTTTTTCAAAATTGAATAATCAAAATAAATTTTTTCGATTGAAAAAATTTTATTTGTTATCATCTTCAATGCCATATTTTTTCTTTTGCCGAATCACATAATTACTGATTTTTTCATCATATAGTGGATACTGGTAATCCAACTGGCATGCCACTTCTGACGAAACCTCCCGGAACAATGCCATACATTGTTCAAAGGATTCCCACATATGGGGATAGGAATCCATATTATAAGTGGACATAAGTCGTTCCCACAATTCCTCTGGGACATATTGCTTCATAAATTTATAGTTTTTTCCCAAACTGAAATGAAATCCCTGTTTGATACCAATCAGCCAGGAAATCATGCGAAGCAATTCTTTTCGTACTATATCATTCATATGGTCAATAGCAAAAAGAATTTCTTTGCGGCATAAGCCCTTTACTACATATGTTGTAGTATTCCAAAATTCATTACAGCAATCGTCAAACATTCTTTGAGTAGGCTTCTGCAAGTGGTAGTCTATATCCGTTGGTATTGGCGGCTTTACGATACGGTTGTCTTTATCCAACAGTAACTTTACCAGTTTATCCCATGTAAAATACTCGTCTATCAGTTCCAGCGGCAGCAAAGTTAAATCTATCTTAACATCATCAGTAAACAGCATTAAATATGAAAATCCCTTTTCTACAGCTGGAAATAATTCCATATCTTCCGGCTTTTGCAGAATCAACCTTTCACCAAATATATCTAGCCATTTATCATCACTTGTGAAGCTGTCCATATCCGTAACAAAAAAAGTAATATCAAAATCCTGAAAATCATCAGGCGGAATATTTGTATTTGTTCTAGATCCTTCCAAAGTAACCATGCGAATGCGTTTGTCTGTTTTTGCAAAATTCAAAACAATATCATAAACTTCCTTTTCTGATCTCATTTTTATCTCCTCCAATTATTGAAATAGGTGTGAAGCCATTTTAGGGCTTTCCCGCCTTGATTACCCTTTAGCAAAGACGGGCGGGACTGTCAACGGCGGCGCATGAAATGCGCCGTTCATCTTGACCGTTGACTGGCTCGGCTGGCTTTGCTATCTTCCTGACAAATGGGAATGTCTAAGATAGTAAAGACGTCCCACATGCAACTCTTTCTTTTATTGCGGAAACCGTATCTTTAATTGTGAATGTAGTTGTGTCTATGACATTTGATTCATATACTCCCAAACCGGAAAATTGCTCCCACATTGTTTCCACTAATTCAATATTTGTTTTTCTATCTAATTTTGAGCGTTCCACAGCTCGCTTCATAGTTTCTTTTTTACTCGCTCTTAATACAATATAGTGTACCTCGTAATCTTCTTGGGCAAGAGCTTTCCATGGCTCCAAAAACCATGGCCCGACAATCCCATCTACAATTACATCATATCCGCCACGAGCATATCGCTTTGCAGCTTCTAAAAAGGCTTCAATGACAACCAGATTTTGCTCGTTGGATTCTGGCAAATGTGGTGGTATTGCGCCTTTGCTTAAGTAATGAAAAAAGTCATCGGTGTGCATATGCACTGATTTATCCATATCTGATTCCTTTGCGACAATTGACGCAGTTGTTGTTTTTCCTGTCCCCGGTGAGCCTGTAATCACAATAATTCTTCCTTGATTCATCTGTATTTTCCCTCACAATTCAAATTTATCACTTTGTTCCTGCCTGCTCAATCATCTTCTTCGCAAACTGCTGGAACATTTCAACAGTTTCTTTATCTTTATTATCTCTAATTGAAGATAAAAAAGATAAGGCAGCTGTAGAAGGCGCGGTTGGAGATTGTACAGTAGCTATTGTCGGTAAACTTAGAAACAGGAAATTCTTTTCGTTTGAGGACCTAAACAAAGCAATTATCAAAGAATTGGACAATTTCAATAACAGACCTTTTCAGAAAAAGGAAGGTTCCAGAAAAAGCGTATATTTAGACGAAGAACTTCCGTTTATGAAAGCTCTGCCTGAACAGCCATTTGAGTTGAGTGTATGGAAACGAGCTAAAGTTCAATTAAATTATCATATTTCGATAGAAAAAATGAATTATTCTGTGCCATATGAATACGTTGGAAATTATGTAGATGTAAAAGTCACAAAAAGAACTGTAACTGTATATTATAAAATGAATCAAATTTGTACCCATGATCGATTATATGGTCGTATCAATCAATACTCAACAAATGAAAGTCATATGCCGGAGAATCACCAAAAATTTCAATGGAACAAAGACCGTTTTATGAAGTGGGCTGTCTCTATTGGAGACAATACTTCGATTTTAGTTTCCAAACTATTTGATCGTTATAAAGTTGAAGAACAAGCTTATAAAGGTTGCATGTCATTGTTGAAACTATCAGATAAATATGGAAAAACCAGACTGGAAAATGCGTGTCAATTGGCGTTGGATCACATCAGTCAGCCTGGCTATAAAAATATTAAGATGATATTACAGTCAAATCAAGATTTGAAAGATAAAAATGATAATGTACAAAGTGAATGTGATATGCATGCCTTTGTGCGAGGAAAAGACTATTACGGAGGCAAGAACAATGGATAAGAGTGAATTGATAGAAAAATTGAAGAAAATGAGATTACCGGTTATTGCAGAACAATATGAATTACAAAGTGCAAACCCAGAATACAGTCAATTATCGTTCGATGAACGGTTCAGCGAATTAATTGATATGGAATATGATAGTCGAGTAAATCATACAATAGAAAGATTTATCAAGAATGCACATTTTTATGATTCTACAGCAAGTATGGAATCAATTAATTATAATCCAGACAGAAAACTCGATCGCTCGCAAATGGAGGAATTATCTACAAACAATTATATAAACAACGGTTTGAATGTAATTTTTGTAGGAGCATCCGGCTGTGGTAAAACATGGTTATCAAACGCTTTGGGGATCCATGCATGTAGAGATAGAAAAACAGTTTTATATATTCGATTACCAGAACTATTCTCAAAATTTGAAGAAATGAGGATTCAAGGAAAATATAATGAGTATCTAAAAAAACTAGGGAAATACGATTTAATGATACTAGATGAATTCTTGTTGAAATCAACAAATGAATCAGAAAGAAGTGATCTACTTGAATTGATGGAAATAAGGTGTAATAAGAAATCAACAATATTCTGTAGTCAATATTCATTTGATGGTTGGCATCAATTATTAAATGGAGGACCTATAGCGGATGCGATATTAGATAGGATAATAAATTCATCTTATTTGATTACATTACATGGAAAATCATTAAGAGAAACATACTCTAAATTAAAAGATAAGAAATAACAAAAAAACACGGTTGATTTAATTTGACCGTGTTTTTTTGTGGACTTGTATTACGTATTAAGATTTAAAAAAATGGACTTCTTTTACGGATTATGTGGACTTCTGTAGCGTATTACATGGACTTCAGATAGCGGAATACTCAGTACTTCGTATTCTTGACAATTTCCTCATTTTTTATGTTTTGGTGTGCTTGGCGATATACTAAACTGATTGAATCAAAACCACAAACAGTTTAAAGGATAAGATTAATCACAATTTCGTTTAAAGGGGTGACCACACCACAGCATTATTTATATTACTAGGATTTTCTCTTTTTTTTATAATTACTAAATAGGTTTTATAACTTGGCACGAAAAATTGCTATATATAGGGTGAGTGGAAAGGAGGACAAAATGAGAAGATATTATATTGCATCTCATGGAAAATTGGCTTCTGGAATGGTTTCGGCTGTAGAAATGATAACTGGTAGTAATAAAGGATTAACTAGTTTTGATTTGGCTGACTATATTGTACCAGATGCTATTTACAACATTATGTACAAAGAAATCACTGAACATCCAAATGATGAGTTCATAATTTTCACTGATCTTTTGGGTGGAAGTGTACATAATAGTTTACTTTGTTTATGCAGTAACAAAAATGTATATCTTATCTCAGGAATGAACCTTGGAATGATTTTAGAAGTAATATTAAATGATAATCATTTGAGCACCTCGGAAATTATTGATAAAGCTATCCAAAGTTCGTCCAACAACACATTTATGCTTAATTATGATCGAGTGAAATCATTAAATGATGGTTTAAAGGAGGGGTTTGAATGATAAAACAGTTGAAAATTGATACTCGTTTATTACATGGACAAGTAGCGTTAATGTGGTGTGGTGTTCTTGATGTTGATGCCATTCTTGTTGCGAATGATGAAGTTGTTAATAATGAGTTGATGAAATTGGGAATGAAAATGGCAAAACCTTCTCATGTTGGGATTGCCATACGCACAGTCGAAAATGGTATTGCTTTACTGAATAATCCAGCAAGCCATAAAAACAAAATAATGATAATTGTAAAAAATAGTGATGATGCTTTAAAAATTGCTGAATCTGTAAAAGGAATTGAATCATGCAATATTGGTGGTATGAGGAATATTGGGCAAGAAGATGGGAAAATGATAACTGCTCAAATTTGTTTTACACCAAAGGATATTGAAAATGTTAAAAAGATTCAAGACTTTGGAATCGAAATTGATACTAGAACAGATCCAGCAGACACAAAAAGAAAATTTAATTCATTAATATAAAGGAGGGATAATTGATGTTTTTAGAGGCATTATTAGTAGGTTTAGTGGTAGCTGCATGTTTCTTCACTAACTACATGACAGGATATACATTTACTGATAGACCAATTATAGTTGGCACATTAGTAGGATTAGTATTAGGTGATTTATCAATGGGTATTATTTGCGGTGCATCTGCAGAGTTAGTATTCTTGGGATTAGTTAACGTTGGTAGTGTTCCAAGTGACGTAACAAATGGTACTGCTATTGCTACTGCATTCGTTATTTTAACAGGTATGGAATTAGAAACAGCAATTACTTTAGCAGTTCCTGCGGGGTTGTTGATGGCTCAATTACAAACATTAGTATTTACACTTCGTTCATTTACAAATCCATGGGTTGATAAATGGGTTGAAAATGGTGAAGTTGAAAAAATTGGACCATTCTTATTTGGTGGACAAATTATTTATAGTTTATTAATTGGTTCATGTTCATTCTTAGTAATTCTATTAGGTGCAGAAGCAGTTACAAACTTCATGAATTCTATTCCTCCAGTAATTACTGGTGGTTTAGGTGTAGCAACTGGATGCTTAGCAGCTGTAGGTTTTGGATTATTATTAAAGATGATGTGGAGTAAATCTTTGGCTGTTTACTACTTTATTGGTTTTGTTTTAGCTGCATATTTCCATTTACCAGTTTTAGGTATCGCAATTTGTGGTGTATTATGGGGCTTTGTTTTATATACACTTGAAGGTAGAGATAAGAAAACAGTCGTGGTAGCTAAAGATGAGGAGGTGCTATTCGATGACTAACACAAAAGAAAACATTTTGACAGTTAAACCTGAAGATAAAAAGATGATGAATTCTGTTATTTGGCGTTCAATGACAGCCATGGGTGGTTATCAATGGGAAAAACAACAAGCATTGGCTTTCCTATATACAATGATTCCAGTTATTAACAGATATTATAAGAATCCAAAAGATCGTATTGAAGCTTACAAGCGTCACTGGGAATTATTCAATACAACTCCTCAAGTTGTTGGATTTATTACTGGTGTAGCTACTTCTATGGAAAAAGAAGCTGCTGAAAACCCTGATTATGACGTTACATCTATTAATGCTGTTAAAGTTTCATTAATGGGACCATTAGCAGGTATTGGGGATTCAATTTTCTGGGGTTCATTAAAAGTAATTGCTACTGGTATTGCTGTTTCATTTGGCCTTGCTGGAAGCATTTTAGGACCATTGCTATACTTTATTGTTTTTAATATTCCATCTACATTAGCTAGACACTTATTACCTGTAATTGGTTATAATATGGGTACAAGATTTTTACAAGATGCTGAAGAAAATGGAATTATGCAATTTTTAACTAAAGCTGCAACAATCGTAGGTTTAATGACAGTTGGAGGAATGACTTACTTAAATATTTCAACGAAATTTGCATATCAATTCTCTATGAATGGATCTGAATTCTATTTACAAAGTATTCTTGATGGAATTGCTCCTGGTATCTTACCACTAAGTTTAGTATTAGGTTGCATGTATTTGTTGAAGAAGAAAAATGTTTCACCAGTTGTATTAATCGTTATTTTATTAGTATCATGTATCGTATTACATGGATTTGGAATCGTATAAAAATTACTTGATGGTAGAAGGGGAAGAGATAGTAATCAAATAATTATAAAATAAGCTTTTACATAATGTAATTTGTATTTCTGTTCTCTAAGTTTGTGCCCTCAAGTGGATGTTGATTTCTATTGAGGGCACATTTGTTTTAAAAATCAGGAGGAAAAAGAAAATGAGCAAAGAAAATATTACTGCAAGAAAAACGAATATTGAAATTAAGGCAAAATTACCATGCGAAAAATCTCCGATTGAACAATTAGAAATAATGGAAGAATATACTCGTGTTCATAAAGAAACAGCAAATCTATCTAAAGAAGAAAGAGAACTTGCATGTCAAAGAGTTATTTTTCCAAAGATGTTTAGAAATTTGATGGAAGATGATTTGTTTATTGGTCGCTTTGATGCATTACCTATTGGCTTTGGAAGTGTAACTTCATTAGGAGGAGTTGCTCACTATTGCCACAATTACAATTTGAACAAAGTAAGGGATCAATTAGAAACTGAAGAACAAAAACAAAGAGTAGATGAGTTAGTAACATATTGGGAAACAGAGGATGTTAAAACAAAATTTATGAGAGATTACACAGATGGTGTAGTAAATACAATGGCTAATACTATAAATTGGACATATGCCCCTGTTTCATCTTTGACTCGTATTAGTGGAATGATGCTAGATTACAATAAGCTAATGGATAATGGAATTTCTGGTTTGAAAGCAGAAATTGAAAAAGAATTAGTTAAAGATCCGGAGAATAAATTTCATCTATGTTCGTTAGAAGCATTAGATTTATTTACTGAATGTTGTGATTATTTAATGAATAAACTTGAAAATGATTTAGATAATTATAGTGAGGAAAGAAAAAAAGAGGTTCAGACAATTATTGATAGTTTACAAGTAATTCGCACTGAACGTCCTAAATCTTTTCATCAAGCAATGCAATTATTCTGGTTGTATGCAACTATGGCTAGTGTAATCAATTATGGAAGAATGGATGACGTATTAGGTGAATATCTACAAAATGATTTAGACAGTGGTGTAATTACCTATGAACAAGCTAAACGTTATGTGAAGAATCTTTGGACAATGATTGAAAATAAACGTACTACAGTAAATGGAAGAGTTATTGTTGGAGGAAGAGGAAGAAGGAATCCTAAGGCAGCAGATACTTTTACACGTATTGCATTAGAAGTATGTCATGAATGCCGTTATGTAGAACCGCAATTTACTTTACGTTTGTATGAAGACACGCCTCAAGATATTTTTGATAAAGCAATGGAATGTTTGGCGGACGGTGCTACATATCCAACTCTATATAATGATGCTGTACATGTTCCAGGATTAATGAACTGTATGCATGTAAATGAAAAAGAAGCTGAACAATATGCACCATTTGGATGTGGAGAAATGAATCTTGTTGGTATGACAGTAGGTACTCCAAACTCTGTTATTAATTTATCAAAAACATTAAATATTGCAATGAATGCAGGAGTAGATCCATTTGATAATGTATATAAAGCTGGTGAACATAAGGTTCGTCCTATAGAAGAACTAAATACTTTTGAAGAATTGTTCGAAGAATTTGGTAAGTTAACAGATTACTATGTCGATTTATGTGTAGATGCTCAAATTAATTCTTATAAGAATTTAAATGCTGAAGTCTCATTCTTATATAATTCAATTCTTATGGATAATTGTATAGAACGTGGTAAAGCATTATTAGACGGTGGCGCAAAATATTTGGGTGGATGCTGTGAAATTTTCGGAAATATCAACTGTTCAGATTCTTTGTATGCAATTAAAAAATTAGTATTTGATGATAAGAAATATACACTTAAAGAAGTAAATGATGCTGTAGTTAATAATTTCAAGGACAATGAAGTTATGCGCAAGGAAATGATAAAGTGTAAAAAATATGGTAATGATGAAGATGATGTAGATGAAATGGCTAATCGTGTATATGAACGTGTTGCTAAACGTATTTGGGAACAAGGCGTTGTTAAAGGATTACATTATTATGGAATTGTAATCATTAATAATCAAACGAATACTGATTGGGGATTACATACTGCAGCTACACCAGATGGTAGAACTTTTGCAATGTATTTAAATCCTTCTAATAATCCGCAAGGTGGAGCAGATAAAAATGGTCCTACAGCAATGTTGAATTCTCTAGCAAAATTTGATGCAAAATATCATGTTGGTTCTGTTCAAAATATTAAATTCCAAAAATCTTTCTTTAAAGAAAATATGGATAAGATCAAGATGTTAATTAAAGCATATTTTAAAAAAGGCGGTTGTCAAGTTATGGTTACAGTAGTTGATAAACATGCTTTGGAAGATGCAATGGTACATCCTGAAAAATATCCTAATTTAATTGTACGAGTTAGTGGTTTTAGTGCTGTGTTTGTAAATTTAGATCGAGCTGTACAAGAAGAATTGTTATCTAGAACTTTATATGAGGGCATTTAGTTATGGATGCTACAGCTAGAATTATGGAAATTGAGCGATTTGCCATTCATGATGGGCCAGGGCTTAGAACAACCATATTTCTACAAGGGTGCCCATTAAGGTGTCCATGGTGTGCAAATCCAGAGTCTCAAACAATTTCTGATAAATTACTCTATAATACAACTAAGTGTGTACTTTGTGGCACATGTATAAAAAATTGTCCTACACAATCTATTAAGTTGATCGATGGAAAAATAGTAATAAATAGAGATACGTGTATTAAGTGCAGATTATGTGCAGATAATTGTTTGGCAGAAGCAATTTATTTTATAGGCCAAACAAAAACTATTTCAGAAATAATGAAGATTATACTTAAAGATAAAGAGTATTATGAAGTGTCAAATGGTGGTGTTACTATTAGTGGTGGAGAACCGTTTGTACAATACGATGTATTGTGTGCTTTATTAAGTGAATGTAAAAATAATGGTATTCATACGGCGATAGAAACAACAGGAGATACAGACTGGGAAAAGATAGAAAAGGTTCAAGATAAGATTGACTTGTTTTTGTATGATATGAAGCATATTGATCCTGAAAAACTAAAAGAGGTTCCAAAAGGGAATGGTAATCGTATTTTAAGTAATTTAAAAAAATTGGCAAGTTTATGTCCAGAAAAAATTATTATTCGTGTTCCTGTTATTCCTTCATTTAATTATGATGAAGACACTATTAATGGAATTATTAATTTTGCTATTGATAATAAAATCAAGGAAGTGAATTTGTTGCCATATCATAATTTAGGAAAATCAAAATATGAACATTTAGGATTAACGTATCCTATGGGAGATATTCCAATGTTAAAGAAAGAGGAATTGCTTAAATACGCTCGAAATGATGAGATATTAGTAAAAATTGGTGGTTAAATGAAAAAAATTAAACTAGTTATATTCGATATGGATGGATTAATGGTAAATACAGAAATGATGTATTTTAACCTATTTAATATGGTAGGTAGTAAATATGATTTTCAATTATCATTAGATGAATATTCTAAAATTACAGGAACAGGACCAGATAACGCAGCTATCGTGATTCAAAAATACCCAAAATTCAAGCATATTAAAGAAGAAGTAACTGCTGAAATGGTAAAAGAATACTTTCCTAAGTTTTTTAATAATCCAGGAGATGCTAATAAAAGTGGTTTAAAAGAATTATATGAATATTTAAAAGCAAATAATTATAAGATTGCAATAGCTAGTAATTCATTTAAAGAAATTATTAAGCAAACATTGAATTATTTGGGTTTTGAAATGCAAATAGAATTACTAATGACTGGTGAAGATATGAGGCCAAAACCTAATCCTGATATATTATTAAAAATAGCTGAAATATTAGATGTTCCGACTGAAGAATGCTTGGTTTTAGAGGACTCTAGAGTAGGTATTGAAGCTGCTAATCGAGCAAATATGAAAGTAGGATATATTCCAGATATAGCTTTTGTAGATGATGAAACACGAAAAAAGGCAACTTTTATTTGTGATGATTTAAAGGGTGTTATTAATTATTTAAACTGAAAATAGATGAGCATTTTCATATGCTCATCTCAGATTGTTGACAAAAGCCTATACCTTTTCGTAAGGACATAGGCTTTTTATTGTATATAGGCAATTTTCGAAATGAAATTGTCTTTTTTTGTATATTTTGAAGGATATATTGAATTTTTTGATG
>NZ_JANGCA010000081.1:0-12839 GCF_024463855.1 Clostridium sp. DFI.1.208
ATCAGGGAAGCTATACGCCGAAGGAGAACGGAAGCTATGTGTTCCAGAGCGAAGCGGCAGATAATGCACCTCTTGGTATGACCGCAACCTATGAAGTGACCGATATAACGGAACAGCCGAAGGAAGATCCGAAGAAAGAAGAACAACCCGTAGTGAAAGAAATCCATATCACGAATGAACAAGGCCTAAAGGATATCGCCAAAGCACCGGATAAGATATACATTTTGGACAGCGATATCACGGTTACCTCTGATTCTATCATGGTGGAAAAAGAATTCGCAGGGACATTGGAAGGGAACGGTCATGTGATCAAGGGCTTGAAGCAGCCGCTGTTCACTTCGTTGAATAAAGCAGCAATAAGGAATGTAAATCTAAGTAGTGAGATCAGCAGTACCAGTAATACAGCAGCGCTGGCAGTAAATGCAAAGGATACGAAAATCGATGGAGTGGGGATACTAGTGAAGATAGCATCACAGCGATCCGCTTCCGGTATGCTGGTCAGTGCAGCGAATACGAGTATCGGGAATAGCTATGTGAGCGGGGAAATCACAGGGGAAGCAGGAGCTTCCGGTTTTGTCGTCTCCGGAAATGCAGAAATAAGCAACAGCTATGTAACGGGAATCATCGAAGGCAAGCAATCTGCATATGGATTCGGAAAAGAAAGCAGTATCATAAACTGCTATGCGGCCGTGTATGTGGAAGGCAAGGAAACAGGCAATTTCAATGGAGAGAGCAGTAAGCTGGAAAGCAGCTTCTATGATATCAGCGTGGCATCGAAAGAAGAGTTGCGAGCACAGGAATACACAAGTGCGCAGATGGTCAATGGAGATCTGGCAATAGACGGATTCCAACAAACAAAGGGGAGCTATCCATCTTCAAAGAAAGAGATCACAGACAAATACAGTGAAGAGGCAAAGAAGCTGAGTGCGCTCAGTACACTGGCAGTCAGCACGCAGACAAGTCTGATGGGACTGACGAAGGATGTGGCACTGCCCTCCTCAACAGGGAAAGAAGCTGTCTCATGGAGTGCAGAGGGGAATGTCGGAGTATCTGGAAATGCGGCAATCGCCAAGGTAACGGATGACCTTGAACAGAATACACAAGGGACACTGATTGCAAAGACAGACAGCGGAAGAAGAACCCTGATGGCTGCCTCCGCAAAGCTTCTAGCGGAAGGAAAACCGGCTGCAGGAGAATCCGTGGCGGAAAAAAGTACAAGCATCAGCTATAATATGACGGCAAATCATTATTATTTGGTCACGACAGAAAGCGGATTAGATAGAAATCTGCCAGCAGATCATAAAGCCGCAATTGAAGGTGGATGGAAAAGATATCTCTGGAATGGGGCAATTACATGGAGTGATTTGAAATGGAACACAACATACTATCTGTATGATTATGATTTAAAAGATACGAAAAGTGTAAAGAAAACACAAATACAGACTAATAAGGGAAAAATAGGTGGAAGCATCCAGTTATCTGAAAACATGGCAGCCGGAGAAACTTTAACCGCAACTCTGAAGGATACGCTTACGACAAAAGGAACATGGAAATGGGAAAAAGCAGAATCGCCAACGAGTAAAACATGGGAAGAGCTGACACAAAATATCACAACAGCAGGAGATAATCAAATGAGCAGCTATGTCTTGCAGTCGGATGATAGCAGCAATTATATTCGTGTAACCTTTACAACAGAGGATGAATCCTTTGAAGGGAGTATTCAGACCTGTAGTACATCTGTAGTAAAAGCCCCGTTAACTGCAATAAAGATCTATACAGATGCAAAAAGAACAGTTGAAGCGACAGATGCAGACATGGTAGTCGATAAGGGTTTATATGCTTTGGTAGAACCAAAAAATTTTGATACGGAAGTGGATTATACATGGCATCATATGAAAGATGATGGAACCGTGAATGATGAAATTCAGGGAAGAGGAAATTTTTATCAGTTGAAAGGAAAAGATGTTAATGAAAAGATATGTGTAAAAGCCACAGCAAAAGGAGAAGGGGGCGCAAGTGGGATAGTTAAGAGTACTGTGTTTTCAAAATCTGTGGTAGCTGCACCAACTGCTGTTCCAACGTCTTTACCAGTTTTAGCAGTAGACAAGGAAACATCGATTGAAGACACATCTGTTACTATAAAGATGCCGGAGGAATACACAATAGGAAATGGTTTATATCAATTCGCATATAGTCAGGCAGGTGCTGGCGATGTAAAGACAGAATTCAAAGTATATGCAAGAGGTAGTAATCCAGTTACCATTACAGGTTTGAAGCCAAGAACAAAATACTACATCTATGTAAAAGCGATAGGCGAGAATGGACATCTTCCTTCAGAATACACAGAGGAAGGATTATCAATAACAACAAAGAATCCTTTCGTGAAAGGGACTCTTAATATAACGTCGACAGGAGCAGGTTATCGCTATGGAGATACTTTGAATGTTGAGATAACCGGTGAGGACACAAAGCAAACAGGAGATTATACATGGTATTTAGTCAATGATGATGGAACAAGAGGCGAGGCTGTAACAGAACCAACCTGGGATGGGTACTCTGTTGAATTAAATAATTCAGATTATATCAATCATAGATTAGAGGTCGTACTTTCAGGGACAGGAAATTATGGTGGAGAAATTAGTGCTCAAAGTGAAGTTATACAATTGGCTGAATGTAAAGCACCTTCTGGGGTTTTGAAAGATTTGAACACTATAACAGATAAAAGTGTGATTGTGAAATTACCAAAATTAACTGCCAGTCAGGGAAGTGAGCGATTTAATATCGGATTTTCAAAATTAAAAAATGGAGTACCAGAAGAATATCGTCCAAGTGATCAGCATGTCCAGTATGCCTCTGAGGACGAAGCACTTATAGAGGGATTGGATCGCAATACGACATATTATTTGTTTCTGCGATTTGATGCAAATAAACAACATGAGAAATCTGACTGGTCTACAAAGTATCTTGAGATAAAAACAGAAAAAACAGAATATAACGGTGCTATCTATTTTGAATACGGAAGTGCAGGTAGCGCACCAACACAGGGTGAACGTTTGATAGCACGGCTTGGAAAGATAGATGCAGCAGGAACTAAACCAAATTCTGTAGACGGAGTGTGGAGTTGGTATAAAACAATAGATGGAGTCAAAACCGAAATCAAAGACTTCTATCCGGGACAGGATGGATATAGTACTTATTATGAAATACCGAAGAATGAAAAACCTGGAACTGTTTATACAGTAGAGTTCAAATTTCATGAGGACTATAAAAAGAAATTGATAACTGGCGCTCTAATTGATTATGTAGATGCAGATTCACAAGCATTATTGAAATATGAAAAGGAACAGATGGCTCCGGCAGATGGTAATCAATTGAAGGAAGTAGAAAATTCAGCAACAGATTCTACAATTACATTTCAAATGGATGGAACACCGGGCCTAGTTTACGGCTTCTGTTATAGTACAGGTACAGATGTAGCAAAAGCAAAACCCGCAGACTACGATGCATATGCAGGTACGAATATAACGATCAAAGGGTTATCAAGGTATACCGATTACAATATCTGGGTAAAGGTAAAAGGTAATGATATGTATTCGGATAGTGATTGGTCTAGCTCATACATAACAGTTTCTACAAAGAAGACAGATATTTTGGGATATGTAGAGATTAGTGGATCAGATACTGCAGGACAGGAAATGGAAGCAGTATATAACAAAGCCAGCTATATGCCGGCCGGATCAGATGAAGGAGGTAATTGGCAATGGTATCGTGAAAATGATAGTGGAGCATATGATGCAATAGCAGGAGCTACTGACAGTAAGTATACACCGCAAAGTGAGGATATTCATAAGTCAATTAAAGCCGTATATTCCATGCCGGAAAGCAGCGATTTCATTGGCAGTAAAGAAGCAATTACACCAAAGATCAAGAAACAGCTGGTTACAAATACAACAATCACTAATTTTGTACAGGGTAAGGATACACCTGCAAGTAAACCCAGTATGGATTTCACATTAGGGGACTATCAAGATATATGGTACCGAATCCAAAATGCAAATATAGATGCACCACAACCACCAACGGAAATAAAAAAAGAAGATTTAGAAGCAGCAGGCTGGACACAGTGTACTGCACTTACAACAAATACAAGCATAGATTATCTTAAAAATGATTTAACAGCAAATACAAAATATACCTTATATATTGTAAAGGCAGAAACAGATTTAACACAGGTCAGTAGTATCATTAGCAGCAGTGCAGATATTGGAACCGTGAATCAAACAGGTACAATGGAAATAAAGAATACGACAGATGTCAAAGAAGCAGAGGACGGAAGTATCTCGTATACGAAAATCGCATATCCTGTCGTAGGTAAAACTATCACCGCAGAGTTAAAGGATGCTAATAATGTACAGGGTACATGGAAGTGGTATAAGAGCACTACAACCTGTGGAGATGATGGAAAAACTTCAGCGCCAGCTTCCGATAGTGACTCATGGGAACAGCTTGCGAGTGGGTATAGTCCAACGATCAATAAGTCCTATAGTTCATTGACTCTTAGTGAGGATTTGTGGAAGCACTATATCAAGGCTGAGTTTGTGCCTAATAATGAAATTGGCTATGGTGGAGATAGTATACAAACGGTAAATACTTCCTATATCAGAAAGATCTATGAAGAGTCTTTATCCCTAAAAGGAAAGGGGTATGAGAATGAAATTATTACAGCTAATGTTGACGGATATATAGAAAGTGGAAACATAAACACGAATAGAGATACAGTGGTATTTAAAATCGATGGAACAGTAATTACTAATTCGGATATCAATGGTGATTATACATATGACGGTAATCAAATAACAATTAAACTTCTTAACAAAGAGAATTGGAATGGTAAAAAAATTAGTGTTGAAGTGAGTAAACCTAAAGCCTATTACCTTTATGTTACTAATCAATATCAAGCTTTAGATAATAAAAATCTGATTAGCGAAGAAACTATTACTTACAAAGCTGGAACTGCTATTTCGTCAGAAGAGGATTTCATTAAGTTTATGGAAGGTAACGCACCTTTTGACGATCGAAGTAATACTTCAAATTATGTTATTACCAAAAACTTAAATTTAGATTCTTTTCCTGCAGCAGAAGTTACACCTGATAAATTTTATGGAGTATTAGATGGTGATTTTCATACAATTTCACATTTGAAAAATCCAGTAACATCACAGATATCGGGTTCAATTGATGATGCGGCAGAAATAAAAAATTTGATTATTTCTAATATTTCCGTTGAGAATTATTCTGGTGTTATCGCAGGAGATTCTGCATTCAAAAATGTAAAGGCGTCAAAATTATTCATGGTAGATGCATCTATACATGGTCATGCTGGAGGAATGATATTTGCGAATGGTGAAGTATACAATCAAGGAGAATCATTAACATTAGACGAAATAGGGACAGCTCGTGGAATTTTTGATATGGCAGGGCCCGGAGTATCCAGTGGTGGATTAGTAGGCTGGGTAGGAGGCCCTAGTACTAATGTTCATTTCAATAATTGTTTCATGGTCGGAAACGAGATAAAAATAGGATCTCGAAGCGCCGTTGGAGGACTAATTCGAGGATCGGCAATTGTAAAAAATTCATATTCTGCAGGTAAGTATATCTATCCAAGTGACGCATTCGCAATTGGAGCAATCGCAGCACAACCATTGTTAGCTGGCTCTGAGAATAATTATTATGATAAGGTAAAACTTCCAGCTACCAATTTAGCTGATGCAGGACAAGTAATAGGTAAACTGCCTAGCGAGATGGTAGGGTCTGGGTTAGTATTAGGCGATAAATATGTATATCGAGAAGGGTATTATCCACAGCTTAAATGGATACTTGAAGATACGAAAGAAAATTCTCCTAGTGCATCTATAATCGCTGATTTATATTCAGCGACTAGTGGAGCTTTTATAAGTGTTGACAACAAGACAACAGCCACACAAATGTTTGAAGGTAAAATTTATGGCGTATTACAAGTACCAGAGAATTTAAGGAGGCAAGGCTTTTCATATAAGTCAGACCATCCGGAAGTTATTAAAGTAACTGATGGTGGTACTATTTTACCCATTAGCCCAGGAACAGCAATCATAACTGTAACTTATAATGATAAAACTACAGGAGCAACACCGGAAAATACATTTGAGTTTACTGTATCTGAAGATTCTGCAGGTATAGTGAAAGCATTAAATACTGTTTCTATATCAGGAACTGCAAATCCAGGATCTAAATTAACTGCAATGACTTCTGGAGCACCAAATATCACATATCAATGGTATCGTAGAAAAAATGGAGAAACTAATCGAACAGCAATCAATGGTGCGAAGTCTGATTCTTACGTTATACAACCATCTGATGTCGGATATGAAATACAAGTAGATGTAGGTGCAACAGGATTTGCGACTATGTCATCAGGCTTTACAAATGCTGTAACTTCAATAGCACCTACCGGAATAACTATTAAATCAAAAACTGATAGTACTGTTGAACTTAAGGCAGATGGTGTTGACGGTGCGAATTATGAATATGCATATGCAACTTCAGAAGCTGGAAATAAAATCATTGCAGGCCAATCTACAGAAGCATTTACCATTACCGGTCTTACAAGAAATACCGATTACTGGTTCTTTGCTAGAGTTGCGGGTGGTACAGGTTATGAACCAAGCGAATGGAAATCTATAGATAAAACCAATACAGAGAAAACAGATATCGTTGGTCCTATTAAAACAAATGGTGCTATCAATATGGGAAACGAAGTGCGTGTTTCCATAGGAGATGATAATCTTCAAAAAGGTAATTGGAAGATTGAACGAATACCTGAAAATGCAGATCCAATCGATATAACAGTACTGGCTGTAAGTAAAAACGAGTATGATATATCTTATTTACTTACAAAAGAAGATGTTGGCTGTAGCTTGAAATTTACATTCTATGGAACTGGAGATTTCAAGGACCCGATAAAGGAAGGTAAGACTGATCCTGTTTCTTATACGATCCAAAAAGTTTTAAGGAAAACTCAGATAGCACCGGATGCACCTGTTGGTGAAATGAAGAGCGCACATTCCTTATCTGTAAAACATACGGGGATGGATACATATGATTTTGGTTATACAGATACCATAGGAAAAGATATTGAAATTCTGGATAACGATAAACTGGGATATGACAATAATGAAGAAGTTACAATTGATAAGCTAAATAGAAATACCACTTATTATCTGTATACCAGACTTCATGAAAAAGATGACTATGAACCGAGTCCTTGGTCTGCGTATGCAACTGCTGCGACGGATCAGTCTGATATTACAGGAAAAAGTAAAGTTGTGCTGGGCGGAGAACAGAAGGTTGAAGAAATCATAACGTTCACTGCTTCTGGTACGGATCCGGATACTACTGGGTTGACAGGTATCTGGATTCTGGAACGTATCGATAAGGATGATCAAAGTAAGAGCAATACCGTCCTAGCGACTCCTGATGAAATCAATCCCAACAAGATCAGTTATCAATTAAAGCCTGAGGATGCCGGATATAAGATAAAAGCAACTTATAAAGCAAATGGAGATTACAAGGGCAGCTGCTCATTTACCAGCGATGTGATTGAGAATGCAGATCAGGTATTGGGGACAGCGAAGACAGAAATCAAAAACATCATGCAATATCAGCTTACCTTGAATGTTGTTCAAACAGATGATCAGACTTCTATTTATGAATTTGGATATCGTAAGCATAATGAACCGACAGGAGTTATCACTTCTAATAATGTTACCGTAACATGGGGAAAAGATGTTGAGATTACTTCTCTTTCCAGAAATACAGAATACGACTTCTTCATTCGTAAGGCAGAGAAAATCGGTTATAACGCCAGTGAATGGCAATTAATTAATACACAGCCGATAAGAACGCAAAAATCACCGTTACTTGGAAATATAACTGTGACAAGTGATACGAGCAAGCCAAGTATTGACACTGTATTGACTGTCGAATATGTAAAGGGTATCTATCCTGATGAAGCGGATGATAGTACAAGTGGAAACTGGCAATGGTATCTTGATAAAATACCGGTTTCCGAGTCAGATGGAGGTATAAAACCTTCATTCAAAATTCCTCCTGTAGATGGAAATCCAGTTGTAACTGTGCGTTATATTGCGAAAAATGATAGTGATTTCTCAGAATACACAGAACGATCTTTTGGAAATGTATATAAAGATGATTATGAAATTCCGGTAGCACCAACTGTTACTGCGCTTGGAGAAGATTCTGCTCAGATTGGAAGTTTGCTGCGTTTGATTAGCAAGGAAACTCCATACGAAGATATCTATTACTACTTACAGTCTTCAGATATTGATGAACTTCCAGTACTTGAAATATCTGAGGATGTAGATAAAAAGGAAACCAGCAAAGTTGATAATTCAGGTACAGATAATACGGAGCACTGGATCAAGGTAAATAATGAACAAATGGATATTCGTGTAGATGCGAACAAAAGCTATGTTGTATATGTTGCCAGATTGGAATCCAGAACACATGCGGCAAGCGGTATCAACTCTGCTCGTCCAGTAAAAAGTGCAAAGGAGCCGTTGGAGCGAACGGATTACAAGGAAATAGAGGAAGCTGATACGAATGTTAGTTGGAAGACACTGCAGAGCAAGACAATACAATATACTGTTGATGGAAAGGCACCAACAGTTTCCTGGAAATACTATGTCGCTTCTAAAAAAGATGGTACGGAAGAATGGCAGAATATTGATGCGGAAATGAGGGCTGTGAAAAATTCAAGAGAAGATGGTATCAGTGCTGATAAAAAATATGCAGTTAGCCGCTTTGAAGTTCCATTGAAATATACAGGACAGTATTTAAAGATCACGATGACTGGCATTGATGATTACTCTGGTATGATCACGTTAATTACAAAGAATCCATTGGAAGGAGCTTTGATTACAGGCACTGCACGAATAGAAACGAAGGATACAACAAAGGTATTGGATACATTAGAGGCGAAGTATTTAGGTGAGGATGAAAAGAATGGAGTCTTTACCTGGTATCGTCAAGCAGTAGACAGTGCAAATAATCTAGTGGGAACGGCAGAAAAGATAACGGATACAGATCCAGGGAATATAAGCAGCTATGCACTGACACCATCAGAGATGGATTGTATAGTTTATGCAGTGTATACGGCACCTGCAAGCGGTCAATATGTTGGTAGTGTTCAAACAAATGGTATCATCGTGAGGAAAAAGGCTGAGCAAAATAAGCCGAATTCCCCAACGAAGGTCAGAGTGAACGGAAACAGTATTCAGTTTGGTACACCAATGAATTACAAGACGGACAAAATTGTGGATATTCCATATGTACAGGTCGGGTATCTGCGCTATGTAAATGATCAGCCGGTAAATGACAAGGATGAAGTGCTAACAGAAGAACAAATTGAATCCAATATCCATTGGCAGAGTGAAGCGGAGTATAAGGCACAGGATACCTGGTTCCGTAACTTGCGAAGAGATAGTGACTATAAGCTGTTTGCTAGATTCATTCCGACAGCTGCTTATGATCAGTCGGTAATCAGTGATCCAAGTGAAACGATCAAAACAGAGCATGCGCTCTTCCGTGAGGGTGCATTAGTGATTCAGGATGTTGCGGATATGCGACAGGCAGCTGCCAGACCAAGCAATATCGGATCACAGATCAAGTTCATATATAGCGGAGAAGGCTATGACGAAGGAGAGTTCCTCTTACATAGAAGCAATGGAGAGACGATCCCAGTAGACAGTGACAGAGTTGAAACAAATCTAACAGCGAAGACGATCAGCTACAGCTATACCTATACGAAGGAGGATGTCGGCTCCTATATCACGGTGGAATACAAAGCAAAGGCGGATGCTGCTCATTATCAGGGAAGCATAAAGAAGACGAATTCTGTCATCGTGACAAAAGCGGTAAATCCAGAGTCACCGAAAGAGGAGTATCGAGGATTGGAGCGAGACCTGGATACGAACCTGATCCTGACAAAGGTCAATGATACGTATGAATACTATTTGACGAGTGATAAAGATTATGTACCAGTAAAAGAAGATTGGGATACGGTGGAAATAAAAGAAAATGGTAGCCATGAATTCACAAATCTGGATAGGCTTAAGGAATACTATCTGTGGACGAGGATCGCAGAGACGGACACCTATGATCCAAGTGCGGCAGTGAAGTCAGATGGATTATCTCCGGCTCCGTTCATCGATTTCGGACCTTTGACGATCACAAACAGTAAGGACAGAGCGACACCGCCGAAAGCGGAAAGTGACTTCATCGTATTCCCGGATACATTGAAAAAGGGAAGCATAACGATCAATGAAAACCAGATCACAAAGAAGCAGGAAGAAAGTGATCAAACAGCAGCGGCGATCGATGCAGACATCAAGCATCCGGTATCCGATTTCCAGAAGGCGGATGGCAGTGCGACAGATCTTGTCTATGAAAAGGGAAGCGCATGGGGAGATCGAAACTTTGCGGTAGAGCTGGTGTTCTACGATAAAGATAAGAATGTGCTCGCTCGTGCAGATGGTAGGAGTACGAGCGTCGCGGTACCGGAGACTGCGGACTTCATGAAGGTGTTCATCTATCGAGTGAATGCGATGAGTGAGACAGGCTATATCTGGGAAGCGATGCTGGCGGATGACAGTGCCGAGCATATCACAGCCAAGCTGAAGGCGGATATCACCATGACGACACAGATCACCATGCAGCTGCCGACGAAGATCCAGCTGACACTGGATGATCAGGTGATGAAGCAGAGCACGAACAATGAACAGGCGATCAATAAGAGCAGTATGCCGATGGAATTCGGGATCGATCGAAAAGTGGCAGAGAAGAGTACGAGGGTGCCGGCATTAAAGGGACAGATGACGAAGACGACCTACTATGATCAGATCCCTAGCGGAGACGCGTATCTGAAGTGCTCGAATGATGGGACGAATTTCACGAACATCACGAGCGGCGCATGGCTGGATACCGGCTTACCGAACAGCGAGCCGGCACATCTGATGCGTCTGGGCGCAGATGCATGGAGCGGCTATTACTTCAGTGGGATCACGAGTAAGGCGCAGACATGGGACTTCACAGAGAACAAGTTCATCGATGAAGCCTATAAATTCAAATTCATCATAGAGGTAGCGAAGGAAGACGCTACGATCAGTGGAAAGCGCATCTACGAAGTAAAGGGGAAGGAGGAAACGAAATGAGCGAAGAGCAAACAGCAGGTAAGAGCAGGAAGAAGATCATCTCTGTCCTCCTCCTCTTGCTCGTCATCGCCGGGATCGGGATCTGGTTCTTTCTGGGAAGGGACGGCTTCCGCTTCGACAGTGCCGCAGAGGATGGGACACTGGATGGGATGAGTGAGGCACAGATCCAGGAGATGCTGGACAAGAAGCTGTCGGAAAGCATGCTGGCGATATCGATCAACAGCTCCCCGGTGTTCAAGGATGGGAAGAGCAAGGGGACGCTGCGCATCGAAAACGCACCGAACAACCGCTACAACATGAAGGTGAGGATCACGATGGATAGCGATGAGCGGGAGATCTATCACAGTGACGCGATCAAGCCGGCACAGGTGATCAAGGAGGATTATCTGGATGAGGAGCTGAAGAAAGGGACCTATCCGTGCACGGCGACGTTCGAGGCGTATGACACGAAAACGAATGAAAAGGCAGGTGAAGCATCGGCAAAGCTGAAAATAAAGGTGAAGGAATGAGAAGCAGGAAAGAGCATGTATCCCAGACCGGCGGGGATGTAAAAGATACGGGTCAGGAAAGAAAGGTAGAGGAGAAACCATTATGAAAAAACTATTAGCATTAGCAATGGCAGCGATGATGTGTGCTGTCACAGCACCGATCCACGCAGCAGATGAAGCAACAGAAGTGAATCCACAGACGGATGAAAACAAGAACATCGAATCAGAAACCGATACACAAGCAGCAAACGGGGAAGTATGGGCAATGCTTACCAGCGACACGAAGCTTGACCAGATGAAGGTGACCGTACCGATCCGCCTGCACTTCGCTGTACTGAACAAGGAAACTGGTGCAGCAGAAGATGCTCCATTGCAGTTCAAGGCACCGCATAAAGACAAGTATGCGATCGCAGTCGATAAGGATTCCTCAGTAGGAGTCAAGGTGACAGCGGTGAAGTTCGAGAAGCCATTGAACGGAGCATGGACGCTGGCAGATGATGATACAGCAGCGCAGGCGATTACAGATAACCCTAAAACTGTCGCAATCAAGTTGAACAATAAATGGATGAAGCTGGGAGATAATACGTTTGAAGCTGCTGAGCAGTTGAAGATAGCACCGAATTCATCAAAATCGCTTGTTCTTGATGGTAGTGCATCCAAGAGTACGATTCCAGAAAAAACAAAAGGTATCTATGAAAAGGCATTCAATGTAACTTATACGCTGGAAATGGATAAGGCAGATCCGACACCTGCACCATAAACAGAGAACACGGATACATACAAAAGAGCACATCGTGCTCTTACATGAGGGAGGAAGTAGTTCCTTCCTTATGCAAAGGTACGATGGAAGGAGAAAATGAATGGAAGAGATGAAGGAAGCATCAAAAGAAGAGAAGAAGGAAGGAAAACAGGGGAACGGGAAAAAGAAATGGCTCATCCTCATACTGCTGCTGATAGTGCTGGGAAGCTTTGCCGCATGGAAGCTGTTCGATACCGGAGACGGTCTTGCCATGGACCCCGACCAGAGTGAGGGCACCCTGGATGGACTGAGTGAGGCTGAGATACAGAAGCTGCTGGATGACAA
>NZ_JANGCA010000082.1:0-12724 GCF_024463855.1 Clostridium sp. DFI.1.208
ATCAAAAAATTCAATATATCCTTCAAAATATACAAAAAAAGACAATTTCATTTCGAAAATTGCCTATATACAATAAAAAGCCTATGTCCTTACGAAAAGGTATAGGCTTTTGTCAACAATCTGAAATAGGAATGCTTTCAAAAGCATTCCTATTCTTTTCATATTCATAAAATCCAAAATTATAAGGGAGTGTATTTCTGCTTATTTGCTTCTGTAGGACATTTGATTAAATTCTGATGGTAAGGTGTCTACATTGGACTGGCGCGTGTGAAATAACTCCAACTTACTTATTTCTATGTTGCCTAATTATCGTAATTACCGTATAATAGCCGCATGAAACATATGAAGAAATTAGAAAAGGAAACCTATATCATCGGCGTCAGTGGAGGCCCGGACTCTATGGCATTGCTGGATATGTGCAGAAAAGAAGGATTCCAGCTGGTTGTTGCGCATATGAATTATAAGAAGCGTGATACAGCGGATCGGGATATGGAACTGGTGCGCAGCTATTGTGCGCGTTTTCATATACCCTTTGAAGCGAGGCTGCAGACAAAGCCCTGTGTAGGCAATTTTCAGGCATTTGCCAGAGAAGAGCGCTATCGTCTGTATCGTGAGCTTTTACAGGAGTATCAGGCGGCTGCTGTATTGCTGGCACATCATTTGGATGACCATCTGGAAACCTATCTGATGGCAAAAGAGCGGGGAAGCATGAAGGAATATCTCGGCATACAGGAGGAAACATGTATCATGGGATGCAGGATCATCCGTCCGCTAATGGCGTATAGCAAACGCGAACTGGAAGCATACTGTAGAGAGAATGCCGTGCCTTTTGGGATTGATGAAAGCAACCTCACGGATCATTATGCGAGAAACAGAATACGGCATGAGGTTGTGGAAAGAATGTCGGAAAAGGAAAAAGAAGCGCTGATGGAAACCATTTCCCGGGAAAACATGCGTATGCGGCAGCTGCGTGCAGATTGCCGTGCATTTTTAAACAGCTGGGATGGCAGTCTGAAACATCTGCGGGTACTGGACAGCTATTTTCTGGAACAGGTGCTGATTACCTGGATTCATGATACATGTGACTGTTATCTGTCCATGCATGAGATTCAGGTGCTGCGTGAGCTGATCATGAACAATGCAAACTATTGGACACGCGATATCGCCAGCGGGTATGATATATACAGCGAATACGGAAAGCTGGTCATTGATACCAGTGAGGACATCAGCTATTCCTATGTATACGATCATGCGGTATTTGAGAAAACACCCTACTTTGAAACAGCTCCTCACGGGACAGGGGTTGAGGCGGTTACCCTGCAGGAAGCAGACTGGCCGATCACCATAAGAAATGCACAGCCACAGGACGCCATACAGCTTCGATTCGGCGTAAAAAAGCTGAATCGCTGGTTCATCGACCGCAAAATTCCCAAAAAGGAACGCAAATTATGGCCGGTTGTTGTGAATGCTGCGGGAAATGTGATTCTGGTGCCTAAAATTGGCTGTGATATTGCACATTTTTCTAACAATCCTACGCTATTTGTGTTAAAATAGTAGATAGCTGTATTAGGAGGATTTTGCATGCACGACGTAGTTGAAAAAGTATTGGTGTCCGAGGAAGACATCGTAAAAAGAAGTATGGATTTAGGAAAACAGATCAGTGATGATTACCGTAAAACAGGGAAGGCACCGCTGCTGGTAGCCTTACTGAAGGGAAGTGTTCCTTTCCTTGCGGAGCTGATTAAGCATATAGATTTGGATATCCAGTTTGACTTCATGGATGTATCAAGCTATGAAGGAACAGAGTCCATCGGAGATATTAAAATTGTGAAGGACCTGGATTGTTCAGTAAAGGGCGTACCGATTCTGCTTGTAGAGGATATCGTTGATACCGGACGCACGCTGAAGGAAGTGACGCGTCTGTTGAAAAACAAAGGGGCAAGCGATGTAAAAGTCGTTTCTCTGCTAGATAAACCGGATCGTCGTGTTGTAGATATAACTGCAGATTATGTAGGTTTTGAGATTCCCAACGAATTTGTTGTGGGCTTCGGTCTTGATTACGACCAGCATTACCGCAATCTGCCTTATATAGGAGTACTGAAACCTGAAGTATACAAATAAAACGTTAGGAGGACGATCGAATGAACAATAAAAAGTTTATAAGCTTTCTACCTTATATCTTAGTCCTTGGTATTATGCTGCTTCTGATTTCCTATGGAACAGACAGCAGTACAAAAAACTTTAACTATAACGAATTTATGACAAAGGCAAATACCATGACATTCACCAAAGCGGAAATGTCAATGGGAACTACCGTTATTGATGTAAAAGGGTCGTATAGTGAGAAAGGCAAAGATGTAAACTTCACCGTTCGTGTGCCAAATACGGAAAAAAATGTTTCCTATCTGACAGACGTATTCAAAAAAAGCAAGAGCACCAATTTGACAGTAAGTGATCCTAACAGGGAAAGCCTGCTGATGAAATTCCTGATGAATGTGTTCCCGTTCCTGCTGATTGCAGGTGTGGCGTTCTTTATGTTCTCAAAAATGAACGCAGGAGGAAACAACAAGGCATTTGAATTCAGTAAGTCCCGTGCAAAGATCGAAGGAAATATCAAGGTTCGTTTCAAGGATGTTGCGGGCTGTGATGAAGAAAAAGAAGAGGTTAAGGAAATCATCGACTATCTGAAGGACCCGAAGCGGTTCACGGATATGGGTGCCCGTATTCCGAAGGGCATGCTGATGGTAGGTCCTCCGGGTACCGGTAAGACACTGCTTGCCAAGGCAGTAGCAGGAGAGGCAGATGTACCGTTCTTCTCTATTTCCGGTTCTGATTTTGTTGAAATGTTTGTCGGTACCGGTGCGAGCCGTGTCCGTGACATGTTTAAAAAAGCACAGCAGACTGCACCGTGTATCGTCTTTATTGATGAGATCGACGCCGTCGGAAGACAGCGTGGAGCCGGCATGGGCGGTGGAAACGATGAGCGTGAACAAACCCTGAACCAGCTGCTTGTTGAAATGGATGGTATGGGTGAGAATAAGGGAATTGTAATCATCGCAGCAACCAATCGTCCGGATGTTCTGGACCCTGCATTGCTGCGAAGCGGACGATTTGATCGTCAGATTACGGTGAACCTGCCGGATAAGCGCGGACGTTATGAAATTTTGAAGGTTCATGCGAGAAACAAAAAGCTGGCACCGAATGCAAATCTGGAGGGTCTGGCAAAACGGACACCGGGCTTCTCAGGTGCCGATTTGGAAAACGTGTTGAACGAGGGTGCTATATTAGCCGTGCGTGATAAACGTAAGGTAATTACAATGGAGGATCTTGACGAAGCCATCGACCGTGTTATGATGGGGCCTGCCAAGAAATCCAAAAAATATACGGACAGAGAAAAACGTCTGGTTGCCTTCCATGAGGCAGGGCACGCTGTTATCGGCTTAAAGCTGGATGACGCAGACAAGGTAGAGAAGGTAACAATTATTCCACGTGGTGAAGCAGGCGGCTATAACCTGATGACACCGAAGGAAGAAAAAATGATGCCGACAAAGGCAGACTTCATGGCACAGATCACCGGCTTAATGGGTGGACGTGTTGCCGAAGAGGTCATGTTTGATGAAGTATCTGCCGGAGCAAGCAATGATATTCAGAAGGCTACTAAAATTGCAAAGGCCATGGTCAGAAGCTGGGGTATGTCCTCTCTGGGACCGATTCAGTATGATGATGGTACCGGAAATGTATTCCTGGGCAGAGATTATGGCAGCGGAAGTAATTATTCCGGTGAGATTGCATATGAAATCGATAAGGAAATCCGTAAGATTATCAATGAATGCTACGATCGTGCAAAACAGATCATTGAGGATAACAAGGATCTGCTGACACTGATTGCAGAAACGCTGATTGAGGAAGAAACTATCACCAGCGAACAGATTTACAATCTGATGAATTACGGTAAACTGATTTCTCCGGAGGATGAAGTACGTGCAGCGGAAGCGAAAGCGGCAGAGCAGAAGCTGAAGAATCTGGAAGCAGGTATTACACAGGAGGATACTGCTGAAGAAGTACAGGAAGACGTACAGGCTTCCAAGGAGCCGGATATTGATTTTGACGCAGCCTTGAAAGAGCTGACGAAAAACGATTACGACGAGCATAAGGAATAGTTAAACAGAGTCATGAGAGCGGTAAACGTTCCATGACTTTTTCAATGGATCGATGCTATATCCGACATTATATGTAACCCCATGATCATTTAGATAGCTATTATATGTATCCAAAATCGCAGGCATGAAAATTGGAATCGTCAACAGTACGGAGAATAATGAAACAGGCTATGCTTCAGGCTGTATGCATGGCCTTTTCTTATAAAAATGAAAATGAACATAATAGAAATAAATGGATAAAAATTTCATAATATTTTTCAAATAAGCAAAATAACTGATATATTAGATGAAAAATACCAAAATACAACCGTTTACAGTGAAATTAGTTTCATTGATTTAGGAAAAAAGGGTACTGCACCCTGAATAGTCTGTAAGTGTTTACATTGAAAAAGGGACAGGCTATACTATACGAGAACTTGATAGGAGGAAAACTTATGAGTAAGCATATTGTAGCAATTACAGCCTGTGCAGCAGGGATTGCGCATACGTACATGGCTGCGGAATCTCTGGAGCAGGCAGGGAAAAAACGCGGGGATTCTGTACGTGTAGAAACACAGGGGTCCATTGGAGCGGAAAACGTTCTGAGCGAACAGGAAATCAAACAGGCAGATGTTGTCATCGTGGCAGCTGATATTGATATTGATTGTGCCCGCTTTGCCGGAAAGCGTGTCATGAAGGTAAGAAGCGTTGATGCAATCAAAGATGCCAACGCATTGATTGAGCGTGCATTAAATGAGGCAACGCTGTATGGCGAAAAAGGAAGCAAGGCAGGAAACATCACACTGGGGAAAACAGAAAATCCGATCATCAAACATATTATGAGCGGTATCTCCTACATGGTGCCGATGTGTATTGCCGCAGGTCTGCTGCTGGCGATTGCAAATGTATTTGCATTTCAGAAGGACGATCTGGGGAGAATTGTAAACTGGGGCTTTGATAATAAAACAGCGATGGGCTACTTTATGCAGAAGCTGTTCATGGTGGGACAGACAGGCTTCAAGCTGATGATTCCACTGTTCGCAGGCTTCGTTGCGAAGTCCATCGCAGACAAACCGGCGATTGCACCGGCTATGATTGGTGCCTATATTGCCAACGATCCTGAATTTCTGGGAACACAGACAGGCGGTGGTTTCCTGTCAGCGATTCTGGTTGCGTTCATCGTAGGATATTTTGTAAAGGGGATGAAGCGGATCCCATGGCCGAAAATCGTACAGCCACTTACCGGTATTATGATTATTCCGTTCGTATCCACTCTGGTGATTATGATTATCGTTCTGTTTTTGATCGGTCAGCCGATTGCATTCGCAATGGATGCGTTATACAGCGGACTGACAACACTGAATGAACAGTATGCGGCAGCTCCCTTCATTATTGGAGCCATCATCGGGGCAATGGTCGGCTTTGACTTCGGCGGTCCGGTAAATAAGACCGCATTGATTTTCGGAACAGCCGTATTTACGGATACGATGACCAAATATGGTGTACAGGGTGCCAACTTCGTACCGCAGAGTGCCACACAGGCAGCGATTTCCGTTGCACCGCTTGGTATCTGGCTGGCATCTGTCATATTCAAAAACAAATTCTCTAAAACAGAAAAGATTTCTGCGACAAGTGCCTTCGGTATGGGAATGGTTGGAGTAACAGAAGGGGCAATTCCTTTCGCTGCTGCCAATCCACTTCAGATGATTACCGCAAGTGTTGCAGGCTCTGCACTGGCAGGCGGTCTGGTAGCATTGACAGGCTGTAAATTCTATGGCGGTATCGGATCACCGCTGGGAACCTTTATCGGATATATCGAGCAGCCGATTCCCTTTATCACCTGGATTCTCTGTGTACTGGCAGGGATTGTTGTAACGGCATTGATTATCGGCTTCTGGCGAAAACCGGTTGTAGAAGAAAACGAGTAACAGGAGGCAGTTATGGATAAGAGTGTATTTGACAGGCATCATATTCAGTTTGATACAGAAGCAAAAACGCAAAAGGAAGCCTTTCGTGTGATTGCCCATGCAGCATATGAGGCAGGCTTCGTAAAGGATGAGAATGCTTATTTTGAAGGCATGTGTGAGCGTGAGAAAGAGGCGACAACCGGCTTTCAGGATGGGATTGCTATTCCCCACAGCAAGCATGCGACCTGCATAAAGCCGGGAATCTTCCTTGTGAAATTTGAACACCCGATTGCATGGAACGCGCTGGATGGTAAGCCTGTACAGGTGGCGCTGGGGCTTACGATTCCAGAGGATGGCGGGGATGTGCATCTGCGCATTCTGAGCAAACTGGCACGTAAAATGATCAGCGAGGAATTCCGCACAGCGCTGAAAACCGGAACTGATGTTGATGCGTTGTATGAGGTGATCGCTGCAGTGGAGCTGTAAGCGGAGGAAGCTATGAAGAAAATGCATGTGTATTCTCATACACATTGGGATTATGAATGGTATTTTACCGCAAGTGAATCCATCGTACAGCTGATTTATCACATGGATGAGGTGATTTCCGCGCTGGAAAGCGGAACGCTGAAGACCTATTTGCTGGATTCTCAGGTGAGTATTCTGGAGGAATATCTACATATGATGCCTGAAAAAGAGCCTGTGATACGCAAGCTGGTAGAAGAAGGAAAGCTGATGATCGGCCCCTGGTACACCCAGAGCGATGAACTGATTATCAGTGGAGAAAGTCTTGCGAGAAATCTGTGGTATGGGATAAGCTATGCAAGAGAACTGGGTAACTGTATGATGATCGGTTATCTGCCGGACTCCTTTGGACAGAGTAAGGATATGCCCAAGCTGTATAACGGCTTCAATATCAAAGAAGCTCTGTTCTGGAGAGGGGTTCCCAATGATGTATGTAAGAAAAGAGAATTTTACTGGCACAATACAGATGGAAGTGAAGTGCTGTGCTATCATATCCGGGATGGATATTTCTACGGTGGTAATCTGATTTACACCGATGATGTGGATAAGGTGGAAACCCGTGTTTTACATGGTGCGTCCACAACCCATCAGCTGCTTCCTCTGGGAGGGGACCAGCGTTATGTGGATTTCAATCTGCAGGAGCGGCTCAGCTTTTATAATGAACGCTCCACACATGATATTCAATATTTTGAAAGCGATTTGGAAAGCTTCTTTAAAGAGCTGCGAAAAGAGGAGGGACTGCCGCAGATTACGGGGGAATTCATCGATGCCTCTGTTTCCAAAATTCATCACTCCATTTATTCCTCGCGCTATGATCATAAACAGCTGAATGATGAAATTGAACGACGCATCATCTATCAGCTGGAGCCATTTATGGTACTGCAGATGCAGATGGGGATCAAGCCGAAAACCTCTGTTCTGAGGAAGCTGTGGAAGAAGGTGCTTCTAAACCATGCGCATGACAGCGCCTGCGGCTGTAACAGTGATGCTACCAACGATGCGATTCTGCAAAGGCTGAAGGACTGTGATCAGATGAGCTCGATGCTTTTGGATTATCAGGTACGCAAGCTGAGTGAATCCATCGAGGGAATCCGGGAACAGGATCTGGTGTTTTATAATACGCTGCCATATACAAGAGATGATGTATTCCATGTATCTGTATCCACGAAAGCAAAACACTTCCGTATTGTGGATGAAGCCGGCTGCGAGGTCGTCTACGACTGTCTTAAAATACAGCGTGTATACAGCGGGAGCATACGCAGAGACCCATCTGTATATGATGAGGATTTGTATTATTATCAGAGTGATATACGAATTGCCATATCTATGAAGCCGATGAGTATGCGTATACTGCATCTGGAAGCATGTGAGCACACAGGACAGCTGCAGGAATGCAGCGCTCTTGAAAATGCGTTTTATAGGATTACCATGGAAAACGGCAGCCTGTTCCTGCTGGATAAGCAAAGCGGAAAAGTCGTTGAGGATTTTCTGTATGTAGAGGACAGCGGAGACGAGGGAGATACCTATGATTACTCCTGGCCAACGCATGATCATATCTATAAGCTTCACTTTCAGGATGCACAGGCAGAATGGAAGCACGGAGCACTTGCGGATACACTGGTATTGCATGGCGCATGGCGGCTCCCTGAGAATTTACAGGAGCGTTCCGATGGGAAATGCAGTCAGGATATCGCATATACGCTCTGTTTACAGCTGAATCAAGCCGCAGATGTAGTACAATGTGAAATGACCATAGACAACACGGCGATGGAGCATCGCATGCGTGTGATTTTACGTGGATTCAGCAGCTCATCCTGCAGTATTGCGGACACGCCGTTCGGTACCATGCAAAGAGCACATGATCCAAAGCATATGGAGGACTGGAAGGATGCTGGCTATCGTGAGGAGCCTACGCCGATTTATCCGATGCTGCACCATGTATCGAATGGAACAGAACAGGTGCTGACTTGTTTCTGTAAGGGAATAAAGGAATATGAAATCCTGAAGCATACCGATATTGCACTGACGCTGTTTCGCAGTGTACCATTGCTAGGACGTCCGGATTTAAACCGCCGCCCCGGAATTGCGAGTGGAAACGAATTCAAATATATACCAACACCGAAATCAGAGCTGCGTCAGACCATGAGCTTCTCCTTTGCCTTGTGCTTGCGAAAAGAATACAATGCAATGGAAGTGCAGAAAACATGGCTGCGCTATGCGAATGCTGTCCTGTTTTATCAGCTGCAGGAAATGAACCGCTTTGTGAATACGCAGAAATATTTTGTGACACATCCGTATCCTACTGTGGTAAAACCGCCGCAAGCTTCGATTCTCGATATGGACGAGAGTGACTGCCTGCAGTTCTCTTCCCTGTATCCGCTGGATGAAGCACATGCTGTTCTGCGAGTGTACAACAGCCGCGATGAGCTTGTAAAGAATGATGTGCTGAGCTGCACAGGGGAAGACATACAGCAGACGAATATGCTGCATGAGCCAGTTGCTGCCTGTGAAGCAGAGCAACACCTTGTGACGCTGTCAAATATACAGCCGGAGGAAATCAGAACCTATAAAATCATCGTGAAATAGAGTATAATACCGGTAGCGATGGAGGGATGCATATGGAAAAGGAAATTCTTTTGAGAATCAATCTGGCAAAGGTTAATTTCACCTACGTGGAAGAAACGATTGCACAATATTTCACAGACGGAAGAGAACCGCTCACGATTCACGAGCTCGCAAGAGAGCTTTCTATTTCCAGCTCCTCCATTACACGCTTCTGTAAGAAAATCGGATTAAACAATTTTAAGGAGCTGATGTTTCTGTATGAGCAGCATCTGAATATGCAGAATGCGCCGCAGATTTCTAATATCTCATTGGATTTACAGAGTGAATATTTCCGCATCTTTCGTCTGGTGGATCAAAACTTTGATGCAAAGGCGATGGAACAGGTATGCAGATATATTTATGAGCACCGCATTATCAATATCTTTGCATTCGGACTGAGTGCAACTGCAGCAGAGGATTTTCGTTTCCAGTTCTCACGTCTCGGTAAATTTATCGAGGTGATTCACGATAAGGATGCTATCAAGATGAGCTCGCGGGTATTGCAGAAGCAGGACTTGGTTTTTATCTTCACCCTGCGCGGCAATACCTATCTGGAGGAGCTTGCCGCAGAGCTGACAACACGGGGAATTCTTGTGGTAAGCATTTTGGGTAATCAGAATAGTCGCCTGAAAAAGCTCAGTGATGTTGTTCTGTATACCTCATCGTTATCCGGAGAGGAGTCTACGGGTATGATTTCCGGACAGATACCGATTTTAATCATGATCGATATGCTGTATTATCACTATGTGAGAACGTATAGCGATGCACTGACAAACTGGGCGAGTACAGAGGAGATTTTAAAGGATCGAAAGGAATAGACATAGTAAAGCTGCAGATAGGCAGCTGTTACAGCTTCACATAAAAAGGCTCTCTCCTATGGAGAGGGCCTTCGATGCAGATTGTCTTCTGCATACAGCAAAACTGTATACCACAAGATATAAATGCATCAGGGAATAGGCGCATGTTTGATGCAGAAGGGCATCGCTTTTACATTACAAAGCTGTTGTATACATACAATATATGAAGCTGCAGAACGTCGTGCTTTATGGAAATAACGATATAAGGAGGAAGCTTATGCTACAATTTCCGGAAGGATTTTATTTTGGAAGTGCCACCAGCGCAACACAGAGCGAGGGTGCCGCAGCCATTGATGGTAAAGGAAAAAATATATGGGATATCTGGTTTGAACAGGAGCCTGAGAAATTTTATGAGGGAATCGGACCGAAGGAGGCTTCCGGATTCTATACGCACTATCGCAAAGATATTCGACTGTTGAAGGAAACAGGACACAATTCCTGCCGAATTTCCATCAGCTGGAGCCGTATGTTTCCACAGGGAGATGGTGCGCTGAATCCGCTTGCCGCATCGCATTATCATCGTGTTATTGATGCCTTTCATGAGGAGGGGATCGAGGTTATGATCAATCTGTTTCATTTTGATATGCCGGCGGCATTGCAAAAGCAGGGTGGCTGGGAAAGCGATCATGTTGTGGATGCCTATGTGGAATATGCACGTACCTGCTTTTCTCTCTATGGGAAAAAGGTACAGCGCTGGTTCACCTTCAATGAACCAATCGTTCATGTGGAGTGCGGGTATCTGAACGGCTTTCATTATCCATGCCGCCATGATATGAAGGCTGCTGTACAGGTGGCGTATCACACGGCGCTTGCCAGTGCCAGAGCAGTGCAGGCCTTCCATGCGATGTGTGATGGGAAAATTGGCATTATCTTGAATCTGACACCCAATTATCCACGCAGTCAGAGCACGGAGGATGTAGCGGCATCCCGTATTGCAGAGCTGTTTTCTGCACGAAGCTTTCTCGATCCTGCTGTACTTGGCGTATATCCCAAGGAGCTGGTGGAGCTGTTGACGGAACATGCGCTTTTGCCGGACTATGAGGAACAGGAGCTTGCTGTCATAAAGGAAAATACCGTGGATTTTCTCGGTGTGAATTATTATCAGCCAATCCGTGTCAAGGCGAAGGAAACACCGGTGGACCCTACCGCGATGATAACACCGGAGAGCTTCTATGATTACTATGAAATGCCAAATCGAAAAATCAATCCCTATCGTGGATGGGAAATCTATCCAAAGGGAATGTATGATATTGCGACCAATATTCGCACCAACTATCATAATATCGAATGGATGATTACGGAAAACGGAATGGGCGTTGAGAATGAAGCACGTTTTCTGCAGAATGGCAGAATAGAGGATGACTACCGTATTGATTTCTATAAGGAGCACCTTACCTGGCTGCATAAGGGAATCGAGGAAGGCAGCAACTGTATCGGTTATCATGTGTGGACGGGAATTGACTGCTGGAGCTGGCTGAATGCATATAAAAACCGCTATGGACTGATTTCCATTGATTTGAATACCCAGAAGCGTACAATAAAGAAGAGTGGCTACTGGTTCCGTGAACTGGCAGAGAAACGGGGGTTCTAATGGAAAGGTATCTTTGCTTTGACATTGGTGGAAGCTCCTTAAAATGTGCAGCGGCAGATGAGGAAGGAAAGCTTTTCCATATTAGATCCTATCCGATGAGTGCAGACATAGAGGGACTGCTCGCACATATGAAAGCATATCAGAAGGATATCACCATGCAGGGGATTACGTTGCTTGGGGCGGCGATCAGCTCCTGCGGGGCTGTGGATTGTGACAGCGGTATGATCGGGGGAAGCAGTGCAGTACCCTTTATCCACGGCTTTTCGTGGAAGGAAAGGATCCAGAGGGAGCTGGGCATGGACTGTGAAATTGAGAACGATGCGAATTGTGCTGCATTATCGGAGCTGTTTTTCGGTAAGGCGAAGAACATACAGGATATGGCGTTTCTGGTGATTGGGACCGGTGTGGGCGGTGCAATCGTAAGAAATCGGAAAATTTGCCATGGAGCGCATCGCTATGGCGGTGAATTTGGCATGATGTTGGTAAAGCAGGCGGATGGCAGTGTCCAAAATTTCAGTCTGTGTGCCTCTACCTCGAGTATGGTGCGAAAAATGCAGGCTTTGACTGCGGAAGAATGGAATGGCGTGCGAATTTTTGAAGAAGCACAGCAGGGAAATGCAATGTGCAGGGAGGTTATTCAAACCTTCTATGAGGAACTTGCCTTTGGTGTTTTCAATGTACAGCATATGCTGGATCCGGAAATGATCCTGTTTGGTGGTGCAATCAGCGCACGAAGGGATTTCACACAGCGGATCATGGAAGCGTATGAGAAGCTGCAGAAGGAATTGGATTTTGAAACACTGACTCCGCGTTTGGAATGCTGTACCTATCGACAGGATGCCAATCTGCTGGGGGCACTTGCACATTACCTGCAGCGTAGGGAACTGACAAAATTATGACACAGAAGAAGGAGATTATCAGAATTTCCTTCTTTTCAGTAGTGTGCCGGGCATGGCATAAATTCAGTTGGAGACAAGCCAACCACAGGTAGTTACCGCCAAGTGTAGTGAACCACAAGCCGTTGATAGTGATGTCATGGGTGAAGGAAGTGGTGTAACGATTCTTTTGAGCGTACGAACAGAAACTTGATGAGGCTAAATGGTG
>NZ_JANGCA010000083.1:0-12222 GCF_024463855.1 Clostridium sp. DFI.1.208
TCTTTCGTCAACAGCATATCCGAATCGCCGCAGCCACTCATCACCAGACACAGACTCAAGACTGCCAATAATTTTTTAAACATCCATATCCCTCTTCCTTTTTCAATGCTTGATACGCTACGCTCACAGATCAGCTTCCTGACAGGTTTTGCACTTCCCAGTAATTTCCACAAATCCTGTCTTTTTATATATTGTCAAATCTAGCTTTTCATGGTACTATCTCTACGCCTACAGTACTTTACTGTAAGCTAGCAGACATGAGAACTTATACATAGCAAGGGACTTCATAAGCTGATATATTCAGTTTTTTTATTTCTTTCTTCAGCTGATCCTCACTCGCATGAGCATAGAGGTTTTCTGTGATCCCCGTTGAGGCATGACCAAGCATGGCCGAGCAGTATTTCATCGGGATACCGGCCTCCAATGCTCTTGTCGCAAAGGTATGCCGCAGACAGTGAAAATGAATATCCTGTATATTTAACTTATTAAGCAGCTTTTTAAAATGATAATTTATTCTTCTAGGCTCCATAACAGTTTCTCTTGATGTAAGGAACAGGGGAGCATTACCATTTCTTTTATACGCTTGCGGCATCGTATTCATATATGTATCTAAAGCCTTATATAAATCCTCATTCATCGGTACAAACCTTACTTTTCCAGATTTTGTACTTTGATATATCAATGGACAGCATGTGCTTCCATCCTGTTCAAAAGTCATCACACGATTCAATGATTCATCAATCCGTATCAGGCGGTCCTCCATATTGATATCTTCGACCTTCAGAGCGCTGACTTCCCCAATTCTAAGTCCTGCGTGCATCGCTAATAAGGCTGGCATTAACGTATTATTCTGGAATTGTGGTGATATTGCGTTTGATAATTTCCTTTGATTTGATTTACTCAGTACCCTTACTTCCTTTTTTTCCTCTCTTGGATACTCTATATATCTACATGGATCATATCCAACAATCCCCAAATGTATCGCCCGTTTAAAAGCAAGCTTTAGTACCATGATATGCTCCCTTAATGTTTTAGTAGAAAGACCTCCTTTACCATCCAGTCTTCCATGCTCATGTTTCATATTGACATAGGTCTGTAAGATAGCATCATTTATCTCATTTAAAAGATAATCTCCCAGAATCGGACATATGTGACTATTGATATAGCTACGAAAATTCGCATAAGTACTGGGTTTGGTATTTGTTTTCACATAATGCTCCAAGAAGTATAAAAGCCATTCTTCCAAACTTGGCATTTCGGCAAAAGGATGCTCACACGCTCCATAGCATCTAAAATCCTGATCATCAAGAACCCGTTTTCTTTCCTGCATAATAAAATCTCCTTTCAAAAAAAGATTCTCATTTAATCGGGCATACAAAAACAACATGAGAAAAAGGCTCTCAAATCTGTTTCCTATGCGAAATTAAATAAGAATCAACGTTGATTTATCACAAAAAGGTAATTCCTACAAAAAATTGCGGAATTCTCCATAAATTTCTACAAAAGCATTTACAAACTGTGATGCAGGTGTTATAAATATGAGTGTAGAAATCATTACATGAACTTACAGTAAAGTACTGTAAGACAGGGCAGGCGGCGTATATGTCGTCTTTTTCTTTACCATAAGACGCACATTCTTTCGCGGATTTACCTCTTGTTTCTGAATAATACCACATTTAAAGAATAATGGATTATCAAAAAATACCCCTAAATTGTAGGTTTAAAAAAATTATAGAGGAGCTAGCTATGCATCTTTTTTACGCATTCCTATGTCAAATTCAATTACAGCAGGATGCCCCTAACACCTTCTACATAAAAGAAATATTATAAATTGTTATAGAAAGTAAAACCTTTTTTCAAATCAAATCGTTAAGTAAGTGAGGAGGAGGCATATGAGAGAACAGCAAATCCTGCATAAAATAAAAAAAGGCGATCAGCAGGCATTGAATGCGTTTATTCGCGACCTCTATCCATCTGTCTATTCCTTCGCATTTCACAAAATGCAGGGGGATGATAGCGCAAAGGATATTACACAGGAGGTGTTTGTGCGCTTCATTCGCCAGCTTCCCATGTATCATTCACAAGGCAAGACACTGCATTATCTATATCGAATCACGAGTAATCTATGCCACGATTACCATCGAAAGATGCAGCGTGATCAGCATGCGGATATCGACAACCAGGAAAACTTATTATCTGCGGACTGTGACGTACATGAAGCTATCCTGGATCAGATGCGAAATGAAGAGCTGATGTATTACATAGGCGAGCTTTCCGATCCTCAACAGGACATTATATTATTGAAATACTATCATCAGATGACATTCAAGGAAATAGCGGAAAGCTTTTCTATTCCTGTATCTACTGTGAAAACAAGACACACTGCGGCATTAAAGCGGCTCTTCGCATTATGGAAAGAAGGTGACTATCATGAAACAGAAGCACATACAGGTTGATGAAGCAGCGCTGGAACAAACCGTTCTTCTCTGCCAAAAAGAGCAGGAGCGATATATACAGAAAAACTGCACCTCTATACTGCAGCTTATCCTTCGCTATATGTGGCTGGATTTTCGTTTTTATATGATACTATCTATTCTCGGTCTGTTCACTTCGATTCTGCTTATACTACTTGATACAGTCAACGCACAGATTTATACCGCTATCTATTTCTTCACGCTGGGTATCACTGCATTGTATGAATACTATAAAAGCAGACACTACCAGATGCTGGATATCGTCAGTCCTGTTTACCTGAATCCCTGCCGGGCATTCCTGATCCGAACTGCAGGAATCGCCTTAAACGGACTTGTTATGTCATGTATATTGCTGGTGATCTTTATTTTCAGGGAATCCTGGATCCCCGCTGATTTCATTATGACAGGCATCGTCCCTCTATATATCATGCAGATAATATTTACACATCTGATTCACAAAATTAAAGGCTATATATCTGCACTTGCCGCATACTGCCTGTTTTATTGTATATATCTTTTTATATACACGCAGTATATCCGTTATATGATATCCAATCCCCTGGTCATGTTAATCATATTCATCGTATCCGGTTTAACACTCTTTAACATGCAGCAGATAAACAAAGGAATGTCGGATACAGAAAGGAGGCAGCAGAAATGGAGCTGCTTATAGAACATATCAATAAATCATTCAAGAAGCATCAGGTGCTTCATGATGTAAATCTAACTCTTGATAAAGGTGTACACGGACTGCTTGGCGCAAATGGAAGCGGAAAAACAACCCTCATGAGAATCTTGTGCGGATTGCTTCCAAAGGACAGCGGCAGCATCAGCTATGATGAAATAGATACTTTAAAGCAATACGATGTCTATGCATCAAAAATCGGCTATATGCCGCAGCATTTTGGCTTTTATCCACATTATACAGTATATGAATTTCTGGAATATATGAGTATCTTAAAAAATCAATCAAAGGAATATGGCAGGAAGAGAATCGATGAGCTGCTGAAGATATTGCATCTTGAGGATAAGCGTAAGACAAAAATGAAACAGCTATCCGGCGGGATGCTACGAAGAGTAGGTATCGCACAGGCACTTTTAAATCAGCCGGAAATTCTCATTTTGGATGAACCGACAGCCGGACTGGATCCTAAGGAACGAATTATTTTCCGAAACCTGATTGCATCACTTTCACAGGAATGCATCGTTTTACTTTCCACGCATATCGTAAGTGATATTGAAACCATCGCAGATGACATCATCGTAATGAAGGAGGGGAAGATCATTCTCCATGATACTCCAAGAGAACTGCTGCTTACCATGGAGGAAAAGGTCTGGCAGGTAACGCTACCGAAAAAGGAAGCACTCGCCCTGATGGCTTCCCATATTGTTGTAAAGAGTCATAATGTAGAAGATGATATTGAACTGCGTATCGTGGCAGATGAATGTCCGCACAGCTCAGCACAAAATCTGTCACCCGATTTGGATGATTTGTATTTATATTACTTTAAAGAAGGTGATTCTCTATGAGACGACTGATTCTATCAGAATTTAAAAAGATTTTTAAAAGTAAAATCAACATTGTTTTATTGCTTATCCTGTTTATTTTCAATGGCTACCGCACCTATCAGGTTTATCATCAACCGCTGCAATATCGTTCAGATATCGTCATGAAGGATACCAACGGCGTGGAGAGAACAGGCCTTGCTTATTGGAAACTTGCTGATCAGATTCAGCATTCCTATGCGGGAACACTCAGTGAAAAGACCATACAGCAGATGGATAAAGACTTCCGTACAATTATGAATAAATATGCAAAAGCAAATCTGGATGATGAAAAAATGAAGGCTGTATACGGCGATAATTATGAAGTCTTACTGAAAGATGCGCGTAGCGGTAAATATACCGGTAAGGAAATCAATGAATTATTTAAAAATTATATGCAGATCCGAGGTGGTATCTCCTATGAGGATATCGAAGGAAGCGACAAAGTAAAGGTACATGTTGAAGATTATTTTAAAAATGATGATGTGCGCCTGCTATATAGTATGATTTACTACGGATATTTTATAGAGGATGGAAGAGATGTTTCCGCGTATGAAAATTTTCATTTTGAGGATCAGAAAAAATGGCTGCATGCCAGTCAGCTGAGTGAACAGGAGCTGAATCTGGCTATTGCCGGTTTTGATCAACCGGACAGCATGTACGATGCAACAATGGAGAATTTCATAAATCGCTATAAGTCAGCCTCTTATAAAATTGACAGCAATATTCCCAATACACTATTCGTTGAAGCCTTATATAATCTGGAATTTGCTTCTCTGCTTATTCTTGTAATCATTCTGGCGAATACCTACGCCATGGAGAAGCATTATAAGACCTATCAGATTATGATTCCTACAGCTGCCGGTAACAGAAGAATAACAGCGGCAAAGCTGTGTGCCGGTATAATGCTTGCACTTGGAATCGCATTCCTGCAATTTCTGCTTGTATTTGTCATGTCCTGTATTTTCCTGCCGTTAAGAGATTTGAATCTGACATATTACTCGCAATCTCAGGCATCACTGAGTATTACGCCCTATGTATTTACCTATCGAACACTGATTATGAATGCAATGGTGTTGATTACTATTGCATCCATGGCAACCGCCTTTGTGACCTTGCTTGTTTCCTATATCACGAAAAACCGATTTGCGACAGTGATTCCATTGCTTCTGGTTACACTAATTAGCGGCTTTGCGGGCTTTTTTAATCAGCTGGCACCTGGAATGGTGATTGATCAGTTCTTTCCTTCTCAAATGGTTCATTTTACACAGTTTTTCACAGTTGCATTAAATGCTCATTTGCCGTATTTCAGTATTGGCAGTTATTCGCTGGCCTGGAAGAATGTTATCATGCTGTTCTGGGTTATCACGATTTTCATTATATCTCTGTGTATGCTGCAGCATTCCCGTAGGCATGTGAAGAACTGCAGCTGATAAATAAGAATAGTAAATAAAAGCTTTCATAACAGGATTTTATTTCCATTACATTCCCTTTCATAGTATTCATTGAATATATCTATTGTTTTATGAAACAGAAAAATAATAAGCAAGATAGTAAAGTATTAAGGCATGAATATGTATTTTCAGCAATATAGAGGAACTTCAAACTTCTCTTGAAATTGTCCACTTTATAAAGGTCCATACGCAGTAAATTCCCTATGAATAATAAAAAAGATGCTTACAGGCATATACCAATTCAAGGATATTATGAATTGCGTATCTCTGTTTCTGCATCTTTTTTGTACGATTATATTTCCTGTTGTAGTTCCATTACGATCACAGCTCGAATTTTTTCATCAACACCAAGCAAATCCATAGCCTCTGTTACGCTGAAATTATTTTTTTGTATAAGACGTTTGACATAGCACAGTGTAGTATCAATTCTTCCTTTTGCGACGCCCTTTTCAAGTCCTTTTGTGAGTCCTTCTGCAAGTCCTTCTTCTCTTATACCCTGGCTTAAATTACACATATAGTTATCTCTTATCCTGATGCTTTCCTTGTTATTTATTCTGCTGTTGTAATTGTTGAAGGATAACAGGTCGAATTTTTTCATCAACAGCAAGCAAATCCATAGCCTGTGTTACGCTGAAATTATTTTTTTGTATAAGACGTTTGACATAGCACAGTGTTGTATCAATCCTTCCTTTTGCAACGCCTTTTTCAAGTCCTTCTGTGAGTCCTTCTTCTCTTATACCCTGGCTTAAATTACACATATAGTCGACCTCACTTTCTATCTCCTGTGTCATTATTATACCATATTTTTCTTTTAACCTGGCTTTCTTATCCTCCGCTTTCCATTTTGCAATAAACAGGATAAACAGCATTTCCATTAAGTCGTGATTTTCTTCAAATGCCTTAGTAGAAGGATAGTCTTTTCCCGGATATATCATGATTGCATTCATTAAATCATACTCTTCCTTCGGTGCTTCCCATTTTCTTTTCCTGCAAATCTCATGCATCGAATATGTATTCATTACATTATCCTTTTCCTTTGCATGTTGAATACATATCCATATAGAATATACCTTTTTTATTTTATCAAACTTTGAATGCTGAAATCCATCAGGAGCATTTTTCTGTTTTGCTAACAGCCTGCTGCAATAGTAAACCGCACGACTTAACAGAGGATACCCAGGATTATCTTTATTCTGCGCTTCGAGATTGACAAATACACGAATCAATTCATGCTCATTTCGTCCCTTTTTTCTTGGCAAAGACACCTCGAATAAAATATCATATTTTATCAAAGCCCCAGAAATAGACTCATCCTCCAGATTCTTTCCTTGAATAGTATCACTATGACATCAAATACAGGATTTGATTCAATATAATAAGGTATTTCCTGTAAAGAAATATCCGCAAATTCAAGGATGCATTCCTTTATGATATACGACAGTATCTGTTTATTGCATAATATTTTCTTACAATATTCATCATACGCTTTTCCTATCTCATTCTTTTCTATTACAGAAGCTATCGCTGTACTCCCACCCATGCCTTCACCTCTCTCTTTCAACCGCAGAACCTACCATTAGCTGCCAAATCTTAAACTACCCTCCTTCGCATAGAATGATAAATTCTATATAGCCTTTTCTTGATTCATAGCTGTATAGTAGCATAAAATAACATCATTTTATAAAAAGTACCCAAATACAGGATTATTTACTAATTTTTTTACTTTCAATTAGCTATTCCTTTTTACGGAAAATAAAGAACTATGTAAATGCATTATCTTTTATATACTTCCGGGAACAGAGCAACCCTATCCATAAGAAAAAACAACCATAGTAAAATGATTGTTTTTCAACTATATTTTCATGAATAAATCATCACAGAATTTCTTATACTATCATAAAATCGTTGACGCTATTTGCTTCGAGCACGATCGCCATACTCTGCATCACAAGCATACACATAGCATCTCCTACAGACTCTCTGCAATTATTTTCATGATTCAAACGCACGTTGGGCATCTATAATTTCTCTGCGCTGATTTTAATTAGGCGTGCACATCATCCCCTATAGATCCTCTCCGTTTGATTCTATTGTACGTGCGTACCAGTAGAAGGAATCCTTTGGAACACATTTACCAGTGCCATTTCCTTCGTTATCGATATCCACGTAAATAAGTCCATACCGTTTTTCCATTTCACAGCTGTTTCCACTGACGATATCAAATGGTGACCACATGGTATAGGCGAAGATATCCGTCCCCTCTTCCATTAAATCCCTTAGCTCCTGAATATGGCGTCTCTGATAATCAATTCGGTAATCATCATGGATACAGCCATCACTTTCCAAAGTCTCTTCCACCCCCACACCGTTTTCTGCAATCATCATTGGTACGCCGTAACGATCCCAATACTGTGCCATCGTATTATACAATCCTACCGGATCAATAGTCCAGCCCCATTCCGTGGCCTTCGTGTATGGATTGCTGCAGCGATTGCCTTCTTCATCAACACAGTGGCTATAGTAATATGCGACAGCCAGAAAATCCATCGTATAGGAACGGATCAGCTCCGCATCACCGTCTTCCATCTGAATCGTGATACCATGCTTCTTAAACCACGTTTTCGCATACCCCGGATATTCTCCGCGCAGCTGTACATCCGCAAAGAAGAAATCCTTCATCCGATTTTTCTCAATCGCCACCTTTACATTCTGCGGATCACAGGTCTTTGCATACGTCAGCTGATCCGCCAGCATCATACCGATCTCCAATGTTGCGTCAATTTCTCTTGCAGCCTTAACGATTCTCGCACTTGCAACAAATTCATGATGCACCGCCTGATATTTGGCAGCGGTAAAATCCTCATATTCATCCATGACCATGCCCAGCGAACTAAAGGATTCCCCAAAAATCAGGTTAATCTGATTGATCACAATCCAATATTTAACCTTGTCCTTATATCTTTTCAGACAGGCTTGTGCAAAACGCTCATACAGTTCAATCGTCCTTCTGCCATACCAGCCCTGATAATGCGTTACAACCTTCAACGGCATATCATAATGCGTCAGGGTGACGATTGGCTCAATTCCCTGTCTGTGCAATTCATCAAACACCTCATCATAGAACTGAAGTCCGGCTTCATTGGGCTTCTCATCATCCGCATTTGGAAAAATGCGTGCCCAGCTGATACTCATCCGAAATGCCTTAAACCCGCACTCCTTCATCCATGCTATGTATTCTTTATATCGGTGATAGAAATCCACCGCCTTATGCTTTGGATAATATTGCTGCTTTTGCTCTGCCTGCACATCTGCGATACGCTCCTTCAGGACCTCTCTTGTATAATTCGTATTACCGCCACCTGCAGCTTTTTTATAACAAATCTGGATATCCGCAACATTCAAGCCTTTGCCACCCTCCAGATATGCCCCTTCCATCTGAACGGCAGCACTTGCTCCACCCCAGAGGAAATTATCAGGAAACGCACTCATCAGCAGTCCTCCTTTTTTACAAACATAGCCGCAAAGCTGCGAAAGGTATCGATCAGAGAGCTGCAAAGCTCAATTTCGCTGTTAATTGTCATCAGTGTATCCTGCGCGTGATTGAACAGCATACAGTATTCATACTGCACACCACGTGCCTCTGCCTGAATAATTTCTGTTTGTGCCGCATGCGCCTGCGTTATTTCTGCCTTTGCTTCCTTCAGGCTCGCATCCGCTTTATCAAACTGCAGGGCTTGCACATGCTTCAATGCCTCTTTGGTATGCAGACGGGCATCTCCGGCATGTGTCAGAATCCCCATCGCACTCAGTATCAGCTCATTATTTTCATCAGTCATTTGCTTCCATCTCCATTTCTTCCTTTACCATTTTATTCTCATGTGCCTTAAAGAACGGCCACCAGATTAGCCATGACAGCAGGAACATGCCAACAACCAGAATTACTGCACGGAAATCACCATGTGTTGCCAGGAAGGAACAAATCGGCATCGGCAGCTGGTTCACATTCATGACAGCATGCGGAATCGTAACCAAACCACTGGAGAATGCAAGCCAGGCTATCGTTGGCAGAACCAGGGCATTGATCCACATAGGAATCATCAAAATCGGATTTAAGGCAATCGGTGCTCCATATACCAATGGCTCATTGATATTGAACAGGGACGGTATCATGGCAATTTATTATAAATTATATATGTCTTTTTGACTATCTTTTTATATCTTCTTAAATGTCCGCAAAGCCTTATTTTATCGGCTCTACGGGCATTTTGCTTTTGTGGTAAACCTCACATATCTAGGTCTATCTTCTTATATTTTCGCTATCAAGCGTGGTTAAAATCGTGGTAAATACTTCTTATGCAATTAGACGCTGAACCTCTGATTTTGCGGTATCTATGGACGCATGAGCGTACCAGTTCATTGTGATACTGATGTTTGAATGTCCCATGATATACTGTAAATCTTTCGGGTTCATGTTCTTGCTTGCCAGTCTTGTGCAGAATGTATGGCGTAGCGTATGCGGTGTGATATGTGGCAAGGGTTTGTCCTTGTGGTGCTTGTTGTATTTCTTTACCATACGGACAAATAAGGCGTTGTAATCAATCGCAACTTTGGGCTTGCCCTTATGGTTGACAAATAAGAAATTGCTCCGTCCGTCTATCACAAATGGTTCTGCCTTTGGGCGTTTTTTCATCACTCGTTGAAATGCTTGTATCGTTTCCTTGCTTAATGGCACTTGCCTTATTCCGCTCTTTGTTTTAGGCGTTTCAATATAATAGCCCTGTTCCTTGCTCTTTAGTAACTGGTGGTCGATAATCACAACTTCATTCTTGAAATCAATATCGGCTACTGTCAGTCCGCACAGTTCCGAGATACGAAGTCCTGTTTTTAATAATATCAGCACATCATCATAATGCTTGTGATACACATTGTCCGTCTTGATAAATGAGAGTAGGACTTGTTCCTGTTCCTCTGTCAATGCGACTTTCTCTTTGGTATCATTTTCTAGGACTTCACTTAACTTGAAATCAAAAGGGTTTTTCCTTACACAATCGTCTTGTATGGCGATATAGAATGACGCTTTTAACGAGCGTTTATGGTTGTTAATGGTGTTATAGGAAAAGCCTTTGTCTTTCATGCGTAATGCCCATTCCTTAGCGTCAGAGGGTTTTATCGTATCAATGCTCCTAGCACCTAACTTGTCCTCTTTCAATAACCGCATGAGCTGTTCCCGTTGTTTCTGTGTGCTTTTCTTCACATTTGCCCTCTGTGCGTTCTGTTTGGCGTAGAGTTGGCAAAGCGTCATTTTCTTGCCTGTGCTGTCGATACCGTCCTCAATATCCCGTCTTATCTGCTGTTCCAGTTCACGAAGTGAGGGTTTTTCCCGTTTTCCCTTTGGTGTCGGGTCTGTGGGTGTCAATCTCCAAGCATACACATATTTTGTGTTTCCAAATGCGTCCACATATTTATATAAGTATTTTCCGTCTGTTCGTTGGCTCTCTCCAGTATGCAGGATACGTCCTTTGCTATCCCGTCTTTTTTCTTTCATGGTGTCTGCTCCTTTCCTTGTTGGAAAGAGCCTTGATATGACTTGTGTTCATCATAACACATACAAGGCTCATTTGCATTAGATTGCGTCCAATTTATCAATGACCTTTTCAAACTGTTGGCGTTTAATCTGTATGCGGTTGCCATTCATAATGAGCCAGCCAGCGTCCTTGTTTTCCTCTGCCAATCGTCTTAACTTGTTTTCTCCGATACGGAAATACTTTGACGCTTCTTCAATGGTAAGGGTGTATTTTTCCCATACAGGAATATCGTTGTTATTCATCAGATACCCCCTTTCCCATGTTTCGTGTCATACTGGATATAGGGGATAAGGTCGGTGCGGTCTATCCTCTGTAAGTGGGCGGTTAGTTTACTGGAAAGGGAATTGCTGTATCTTGCTTTATCAAGCATAGTTCCCACTTTTTCCAATCCACCTAATGCGTCATGTTCTTCTAAAAAGTAAAAACTTTTGACAGCGGAAATCACGCCACCCTCTGTGAGCCATTGCTGTGTTTCTTCAAGAGAATTATGTAGTTTCGGTACTTGCAGTTTTAAGACTTTCACAGCCCCTAAAAAGCGTTCCCAAAACCGACACGTTTTCCATCTGCTCTTATTACTTTCATTTCTGTTTGGCACGACAAAGCGTAGGTTGCTTGCCAGCAGTCCGAAAGCCAGTTCCCCAAGTTCCAGCGGTCTGTCTTTGAATGTCATGGCAAAAGCATGAGCCTTATCATCACGTAGTTGCATTTCTGTCCGTTTCCAACTGCCGACTTCATCAAGTGTCTTATTATGTTTTGAACAGACTTCCTTATCTTTATCATAAAAGCGGTAGGACAATCCTGATTTACCAGCACCGATATAAACGGTCTTTGCGGTGTCGAAATCATCAAACTTGCTTTCGTCAAAGTGGTAGCCCTCACTATTCGAGATAAATTCCTCTTTTTTGCATTTCTTCTTTATCTGCTCTATGGTAAAGAATGGCTTTTCGTTCTTATCATCAATGGCAATATCCAGTCTTGTGAAATGGAAATTATCCAGTCCGTATCTTCGCTCACAGCGTCGGAACATATCCCCAAAAGTATAATTCCTACTGTCGAGAATACGGAAAATATCATCACAACCTCTGCCAGTCATAACAAGATAACAGCCTAGCCCCTGTGGGTTGTCCTCTGTCTTTCTTGCGTCCCCCGATACATAAATATCTC